>CAZURX010000112.1:0-4386 GCA_964623015.1 uncultured Candidatus Peribacteria bacterium | reverse complement strand
CTGGTCGCCCTTGACAAAACCGCTCCGCCCGGCGTTTGGGCAATTGGCGAAAGGGTGCCGTCGAAATCCAGCATCAAAACCACGCCATCGGCCTCCCCAATCCGACGTTTCACCTCGACTCGATTTTTTTCCAAATTCTTCATGTCAACCCAAGCTGGCCACGGCCTTGATGAGCTCCGCGGTCCAGCGGTAAATATTGTAGTTCTTCACGGCGAAACGCATCTTCTTCATGCGTCGGTATTGCTCAACCTGGGGCATGGTCAGCGAGGTATGGATCGCCTCGGCGATCTGCTCCGCGCTGTAGGGGTTCACGATCAATGCGTCCTTCAGGTCGCGCACCGCGCCCGTGAACTGGCTGAGGATCAAAACGACGACTTCGTCGTTCCGCGCCGCCACGAACTCCTTGGCCACCAGGTTCATGCCATCGTGCAACGAGGTGACCATGCACACATCCGCCAAACGGTACAACGGATTCAGCTGCTCATGGGTATAATGCTGTTTCAAAAACACAATCGGCTTCCATCCGGCCACCTCGAGCTTGGCGTTGATCCGCTCCACCTCCTGCGTCACCTCCTCGCCAAATTCACGGTAACGCTCGACACCCTCACGGGTGGGCGGGGCGATCTGCAAAAAGGTGAACTGGCCCACATATTCGGGATGCTTCCCAAAGAAATACTCCACCCCCTTGAACCGCTCGATGATCCCCTTGGTGTAATCCAAGCGATCCACCCCAAGCCCCACATACGGGGTCCGGATGTCCAACTCCTCCAAAATCTTCCGGTCAGGAGTTTCAACCCTAACCCCAACCCCTGGCTCGCCCTTCCCCTTCCCCTTGGTGAACGGAATGCTGATCGGGAAACTTTTCACATACGCCCGATGCCCCTCGTGGGTGACGGCGAATTGCTCCAAATCGATGAGCGACTCGATCTCCTTGCCGACCGTGTCCATGAAATTGTTTCCGTACAGCTGGGTGTGGAACCCGATCACGTCCGCCCCCAGCATGCCCTCCAGAATCTCCTTTCTCCAGGGGCAGATGCTGAACGACTCCCCGCTGGGCCACGGCACATGCCAAAAGATGCCCACCTGAGCGTCGGGACGGCTGTCCTTGATCATCTTGGGCAAGAGGGCGAAATGGAAATCCTGGATCAATATGAGCGGCCGCTGGACATTCTTGATCTCGGCCAACAGGCTTTTGGCGAACTTGCCGTTCACCTCGCGATACTCCTGCCAGTCCTCCTTTCGGAAAATGGGGCGCGTATGGACCATGTGGCACAGCGGCCACAGCGCCTCGTTGGAAAATCCATAATAAAACCCCTTCACGTTTTCCTCCGTCAGCCAGACACGCTTCAGCGTGTATTTCGGCTCATCGGGCGGAACCCGGATCTTGTCGTGGGAATCCACGGTCTCCTTGTCGGCGTCGCCGTTTCCATGGGCCAGCCACATACCCCCGCAGGCCTCCATCAAGGGCTCGATGCCCGTGACCATTCCGCTGGCCGGCATTTTATACCGGATCTCGTTTTTCACCTTGTAGTGCTCATAGGGTTCGCGATTCGAAACCACAAAGATCATGCGGTCCTTCAGATAGGCCTTGATGAACTCCTTCAGGCGCTCCTCCGTCCAGGGCGTGTCCAATTTCTCCAAACGCAAACGGGCTTCCTCGCTTGCCACCGACCGTGCCTCCAAAAGGCTCCGTGACATTTTCGAGATCTCTTTGGCCAAGGGCCTGAAAAAAGAATGGCTGGTGGGCTTCAGCTCCTGGCCGATGTTTTCGGTCCGCGCCAACCTGACGGATTCGATGATGCTCGAGAGCGGTCCCACAATCACCCATTTCACAATCAAGGCAATGGCCAAAAAATAAAGCAAGACCTGAACCAAAAGCCTTAACAGATTGTCCTTCCAAATATCGCTGAGCGTCGCGTCGATGTAATCGGCCTTCTGCACCACCACCAAGGCCCCCACGACGCTATCCTCCCTATGGAGCGGGTTGGCGAAAAAGTAAACCTTCCCCTTGTCGATCATCGAGAAGCTGCCAAAAAAACGGTCCGAATCCATGGCCTGGCCGGAAACGGGCGAAGCGTTCAGCATCTCTTTCTGCAAACCCGACGAAAGGGACACCACCTCCCCCTTGTTGTCATAAACCGCGATGCCGATCAGCCGCTCGCGATTGGCGAACTTGTCCACCACCTTTTGCAATTCCTTTTGCGAATTCTTCAAAAAATAGGGCTCGATCGACTCAATGAGGCTCTCGGTGAGCAAACGGGTCCTCAGCTGGAGGTCATCGGTCAGCGATTTCTCCTCCTGTTTTACTTGGCCCACCGTGAACACCAATACCACCACACTGATCAGAATCGCCACTCCGACGATAATTGCCAAAAATCGCTTCATAATTTGCCTTTCGGCGTTAGGGCGAGGGCTTCCGAAAACAGAAGAACAATGAACGAACACTGCCCCGGCTTTCACCTTCTCTATTTTCCACCTTTGCACTCACCATGCAATTTTATCACCAACTACCCCATTTGGCAATCCACCCCCCACCGCCAAGCTCAAAAACCTAAATCCTAGGCACGAGAGCCTAAACAGAATCCAAACTCCCCAGAACACATACCCCAGAATACAAACTGAGACCATCATTTGCAAAGCCCATAATAGCTTATCAAGCGACTTGGATTCTTCGATCAAAAAACCGAATTGCCAGAATCCGACCGGAACGACTACAATGGCCTTGCATCCAATCAACATAAAAATATGTTTACGTACACCATGTTCGCCGTCGGCTTCCTGCTCCTCCTCAAGGGCGCGGACTATTTGGTCGAAGGCTCCAGCTCAATCGCGAAACGACTCGGGATTTCCGACTTGGTCATTGGCCTCACGGTCGTCTCTTTCGGCACCTCGGCCCCCGAACTCTTGGTGAACCTAGTCGCCAGCTACAAGGGAAACACGGATATCGCCATCGGCAACATCCTTGGAAGCAACATCTCCAACATCCTCCTTATCTTGGGCATCTCGGCGCTTCTCTCCCCCATTGTCATCAAGCGAAGCACCACCTGGAAAGAAATTCCAATGAATCTCCTTGTGGTGGGCGTGCTTTTCCTTATGCTGAACGATCGCATGATCGACCATGCCGCATCCTCCGCCCTCACCCGGATCGACGGGCTCATCCTCATTGCCTTCTTCACGATCTTCATGGCCTACACGGTCGGATTGGCCAAGGCCGAAAGAGAGGAGGTTGTTCCCGACGGCGCGCACAAACGCCCCCTGCTACTGGCCATCGCCATGACGATTGGCGGACTCATCGGCCTATCCATTGGAGGAGACTGGGTCGTGACCGGGGCTGTGGCCATCGCCCGGCAATGGCACATCAGCGAAGCCTTGATCGGCCTCACCATCGTGGCCATCGGCACCAGCCTGCCGGAGCTCGCCACCTCGGTCGTGGCCGCGCTGAAAAAGAAGTCGGACATCGCCATTGGCAACATCGTGGGCTCGAACCTGTTCAACATCCTGTGGATCTTGGGCGTCAGTTCCATCATTCGCCCCCTTCCCCTTGGCGCCACGACCAACATCGATTTGGGGGTCTGCATGGGCGCCACGCTCCTCCTGTTCATCTTCTGCTTTGTACCAAAAATTCGAAAAAGGATCATTACGTCACACTCCTACGGCCTGGAACGCGTCGAGGGCGGGATCATGCTGGGGCTGTACATCGCGTACCTTGTTTACTTGGTTTGGAGGGGGTAAAGAAGGTTGATAGTTTATAGTTGACAGTAAACTATAAACTATAATATACTAAAGGCATGACCACCGATACTTCCAAAAAAATCGTAGCCTACCTTCGCTCCCGCAAACAAGTCACCGCCAAAGAGCTAGCAGAGGCCATGGGCATCAGCCCGCAGGCCTTGTTCAGGCAACTCGCCAAACTCCAGGCCAAAAACTTGATCACCAAAATCGGCTCAGCCCCGAAGGTCTTTTATCTCATCCGCGAGCAAAAGACCGAGAAGAGTAGCGACAACCTGACATTGGATGCCTCCACTCGGAAAGCGATCGACTCAAACTATCTGATCATCACTCCATCGGGGGAGCGCAAGGAAGGTCTGGAAGGCTTTTCGTACTGGTGCGAAAAAACGGGACAGTCCATCGGGAAAACCGCCTTGGAATATGTGGAAACCCTGCGAAAGTACGAGACCTACAAAAAAGGAGGCTTCATTGATGGCACCGCCAAGCTCGATTCAACCTTTCCGCACTCGCATGTGCATAAACTTTTTTATCTCGATTTTTACAGCATCGAACGGTTTGGCAAAACAAAATTAGGCCAATTGCTCCTGTACGCCAAACAAAGCCAAAATGTGGCGCTCATCAAAGAAATTGCCTCCCTCATCCAATCCCCCATCGAAC
>CAZURX010000111.1:0-4472 GCA_964623015.1 uncultured Candidatus Peribacteria bacterium | reverse complement strand
GTAAAAATTGGAATTGTCTTTCCGGATCAGGGATTTTTTGCGCATGAACGCGGGTATTTTGAGGGGGTCGAGGGTCATGGGTGATGCGAGAAAAATGGTTGATCACAGTATACCCAATTTGACAGGGTGGAGCCAACCGTGATAAAAAAGCCACCTGGTCTAAATTGAATTTTTTGTATTTTAATGAATAGTTTTTATGCCATCAAAAGTTTTAAGTGTTGAGCTCCACGGACTGGAGGGTTTCTTGGTCGAAATCGAGGCGGATCGCCGGGGCGGCCTGCCCAAATTCTCTATTGTCGGTCTGCCCGACGCCGCAGTGCAAGAGGCCAAGGAGCGGGTGCAAAGCGCTATCGTGAATTCGGGATTTAATTTCCCGCTCGCCAAGGTGGTGGTGAATCTGGCTCCGGGCGATTTGAAAAAATCCGGCCCGCGGTTCGACCTGCCCATCGCCGTGGGGGTCGTCACCCTCATGAACAAGGTCAAGGCGGAGCCACTTAAAGACACCCTTCTGCTGGGCGAATTGGCGTTGGATGGAACCTTGCGCCCCATCACGGGCGTGCTGGCCAGCGTGGAGACGGCCAAAAAAATGGGCTTCAAACAGATCATCCTTCCCGCGGAAAACGCGCCCGAGGCCGCCCTGATTCCCGGGATTCGGATCCTTCCCGCCGAAACCCTGCGGGGCGCCGTGATGATCATCAACGGAAAATTGAATCCGTCTTTGGACCTTCCCGAAAAAGAACTGACGAAGCCCACATTCGATATGGACATGTCCCTAATCCGTGGGCAGGCGCAGGCCAAGCGCGCGCTCGAGATCGTGGCCGCGGGCGGCCATAACCTGCTCCTGTGCGGGGCGCCCGGGGCTGGCAAGACCCTGATGGCGCGTACGCTCGGGTCGATCCTTCCGACCATGACGCTGGACGAGATGTTGGAGGTGTCCAAAATCTATTCCGTGGCCGGCTTGTTGCCCAAAAACCAGCCCCTCATCACCCGGAGGCCCTTTCGCCTCATCCACCACACCGCTTCGGCCATGAGCATTGTGGGCGGCGGAAACATCCCCGGCCCCGGCGAGGTCTCGCTGGCCCATCGGGGGATCTTGTTTTTGGACGAAATGGCCGAGTTCCCCAAGCAGTCGCTCGAGGTGCTGCGCCAACCCTTGGAAGACCGGTTCATCACGGTTTCACGCGTGAGCGGAACCTATGTTTACCCCTGCCAGTTCACCTTGGTGGCGGCCATGAACCCATGCCCCTGCGGCTACCGGAACGTGGAGGATTCGAAAAGGGTCTGCAACTGCAGCCCGTTCGACGTGAAGCGGTACGAAAAACGGATCTCGGGGCCGTTCATGGACCGCATCGACCTGTTCGTGAATGTGAAGCCTGTCGACCACAACAAGTTGGTTCACGGCAGGCCCGAGGAACCCTCCGGCGCCATTCGCCAGCGGGTGGAAAACGCGGTCAAAATTCAGCGCGAGCGGTTTAAAAACCTGAAGGCCAAATGCAACGCCGAAATCGGCAATCGGGACATCGAGCGCCTGTGCCCCATTGGCCACGAAGCCCAGCGCATGCTCTCGGCCGCCGTGGACCAAATGGGCCTCTCGGCCCGCGGCTATTTCCGCATCCTCAAGGTCGCCCGCACCATCGCGGACCTGGGGCAAAAGGAGAAAATCGAGACAGTGGAGGTCGCCGAGGCGCTGCAATATAGAAGCAGAACCCCAGCTCAGTGATAAGTGATAAAAGTGATACGTGATAAGTAAATAATCAATATATAATGATCAATACATTTAAAGATTTAATAGTGTGGCAAAGGTCGCACCAATTGGTGTTAGAGGTCTATAAAACGACCCGAACCTACCCGAAAGAAGAGGTTTACGGGCTCACAGACGACATGCGCCGGGCATCTCGTTCAGTCCCTACAAACATTGTTGAAGGTTATGCTCGAAAAGGGTATAAGGATGCATTGAATTTTTTTAATAGAAGTGAGGCGTCTTTGGAAGAACTTAAATATCAAACTCTTTGCTCTCTCGACTTAGGATATCTGGATCGAGTTAAATATAATTATTTGATAAGTCTTGAGGAAGGGGTGGGCCGACTGTTAAACAAATGGATTCAGGCCTTCCTCCCGAGAAGCGATCGATAATAATTGCCAACACTTATCACTTCTATCACTTATCACGTATCACAAATTCTAATAATCTGGCTTACTTAAGCGGTTAATAGAATTTACTATAAAATTTTCGATTGCTATTTTTTTGGATAGGGTGTACAATTCAATCGAATGAAGGAAACAAGCGAACAATAGACTTGATGTTCCGTAAATCATTACAACTTATATGGCTTTAGATAAAATAACGGACTGGCTGAACAAGAATGTCAGCAAGTCCCCGAGCCCAGCGCCCTCATCGGCGCCCGCGGCTCAAGCCCACGGCTCTCACCCTGGGCAGACCCAAGCGTCAAAACCGCATGGCCAGCAACCACAGCAATCGGGGCAAAGGCCTCAACATCCCCATCAGGGATCAAAGCATCACCACAATCGGAAGAACCACCAGAGAAACCCAAACCAAAGGAATCCTCAGCTCAGCCGGCAACAGCCCATGCCCCAAGCCGACAGCTTGGATGGACCGCCTTTGAAGGGGAGCAAGCTCCGCATCATCCCCTTGGGAGGACTGGAAGAGGTGGGCAAAAACATCATGGCGCTTGAGTACGAAAACGACATTGTCATCATCGATGCGGGCATGTCGTTCGCCGGTCCCGATATGCTCGGGGTCGATTACATCGTTCCCGACGTTTCCTATTTGGAGCAGCGACGGAAAAACATCCGTGGCATTGTGTTCACCCATGGCCATTTGGACCACATTGGGGCGATCCATTATATACTGCCGAAGCTCGGCAATCCGCCGCTGTATGGCACCAAGCTGACCTGTGGCCTCATCAAAAATCGCCTCGAGGAATTTGATTTGGACAAAAGCGCAAAGATCAACGAATTCAATGAACACGCCCGCCTTAAGCTCGGCGCATTCGAGGTTGAATTCTTCCGTGTGAATCACAGCATCCCCGACGGAGTCGGCGTGTTCGTGAAAAGCCCTGCCGGAAACATCGTCCACACGGGCGATTTCAAGTTCGACTATAAACCCGCCATCGACAAGCCCGCGGACCTGCAAAGGATCGCGCAGATCGGCCTGCAGGGGGTCGATGCCCTGCTCATCGACAGCACCAACGCCCAAAAACCCGGCTTCTGCAAGTCGGAGCAGGACGTGGCCAACAGCCTGTAGGAAATCAACCGGACCACCAAGGGCCGCCTGATCATCACCTCGTTCTCATCGTTGATCGGACGCATCAACCAAATCTGCAACTTTGCGCCGAAATATGGCCGCAAGGTGTTCCTTTCCGGACGCTCCATGATCAACAACATGGAATTGGCCGAAAAACTGGGCTACACCACCTACCCGAAAGGGTCGGTAAAGCCCGTCACCAATCATGTGAATACCCTTCCGCCCAGTCAGGTGATCATCATCACCACGGGCGCGCAAGGCGAAACCATGAGCGCGCTCACGCGCATGTCCATTGGCGAACACGCCCAGGTGAAAATTGTGGAGGGCGACACGGTGGTCATCTCGGCAAGCCCCATTCCGGGCAACGAGATGGCGATCGTGAACATCATCAACAACCTGAACCATCAAGGCGCCAAGGTGATCACGCATGGGCACATGGACGTGCACACCTCGGGCCATGCCCATCAGGAGGAGCTGAAGCTGATGTATTCCCTGATCAAGCCCAAGTGTTATGTTCCGATCCACGGCGAGTTTTACATGAGGACCGGCCACGCCGAATTGATCAAGACCATCGCGGACCCCCGCCTTCATATCACGATCCTCGAAAACGGGGATGTGCTGGAGGTGTCCAAGCAGGGGATCCGGAAATCCAAGCAAAAGATCCCATCCAACGATATTCTCGTGGACGGCCTCGGCTTCGGCGACATTGGATCCAAGGTGATCCAGGAGCGCCAAATCATGTCGCAGGATGGGATCTTGATGATTCTGTTCCGCGCCTACGAAAAGACCAAAAACCTGGTCGGCGACCCCGACATCCTGACACGCGGCTTTGTGTACATGAAGGAGTCCCAGGCCATCGCCGCCGAGGTGAAACAGGTGGCCAAAAAGGCCTTCGAGCAGGTCACCAGCCAAAAGAAGGACATCGAGACCAAGGACCTGAAGCGTGAAATTGCCCTCAACGTGAACCGCTTCATCCGCAAGCGCCTCGGCCGGGAACCCATGATTATTCCGCTGATTATGTACTTCTAATCCCCAACGTCCACAAAGATCCACCCACCCAAATCCTAGAATCTAGGCTCTAAACCACGGACCTAGGGCCTACAACGAAAATCCTAGGGTCTAGGCACGAAATCCTAAACAGAACCCAAACACCCCAAAACCCAGGAACCAGACGCCCCAAACAAAACCATTCGTTGTCAAAAAATTG
>CAZURX010000110.1:0-4476 GCA_964623015.1 uncultured Candidatus Peribacteria bacterium | reverse complement strand
AGCTACTGGCGCTGGTAACGCAGTGCCAGTGCGCCTACGTGGAACAGCAGATGGGGTTTCGCCTTGCCCAGCCAGGGATGCCGGGCATCCGGATGGATTGGGAATGCCTCGCTGAAGCTCAACACGATGCCTCCGACCAACGCCATGCAAGTGGAGAGGGACGCCACGATGCCCACCAACAGTGAAATGGGCACCGAGACGGGACCTTGGGTGTTGGGCATGTATTTGGCAAGACCGAGCTGGCTCAGAATCAGGGCGACCACGCCCACCAGAAGCATGATCGAGGCGATTTCGGCGTAGTCCATCAGCGCCAATTTTTTTCGCCTGGCCCCGGATTCATGCGATTCCGCAAGCCGATAGCCGGATGTTTCGACCACCTTCATTATGTCTCGGCGCTCAATGGGGCGATCGCTGACCAATTCCGCCTTGCCTGATTTATGGGACACAAAACAACGCTGGACCCCTTTCATTTGGCATAATTTGTCCTCGAGCATCACTTCGCAGCTTTTGCAGTGCATGCCGTCGATTTTGACTACAGTTTTGATCATAGATTCGTATGGTGGCTAGAATTGTGGCTAACGTTGTGGAGGCCACTATTCAAGCCACCATCCTAGCCACGATTCGGTTATTTGGTCTGCGCGATTTTGAGCACCTTGATGAGCTCGACCATCTTGTCGTCCAGATCCTTCCCCCCTTTTCGGGCGGCTGTTTTCACGCAGCTGTTGATATGGCCCGAAAGCAACTCCATGTTCGCGGAACGCAGAAGGCCTATGACGGCCAGATTTTGCTGGATGATGTTGATGCAGTAATGCCCCGACTCCACCATCTTGACCACTTTCTCAAGCGAGCTTTTCGCTTTTTTGAGGGCGATTTTCAGCTTTTCGTTGTCATGACCCATATTTTTCAATTGATTAAAATACCTGTACCTATGGTATAGGTATTATTTTCAACCGTCAATCCTTTTGACATAAATGCGACAAGCCCCAATCGTTCCCCACTTAGGCGAATGGTTTTCTTCACCATGAATAAGGGGATACCCCCCTACTCAGGCTGACCAATTGCGTTAGATCTGGCACCTATCGGTCGTCCGCATCAAAAGCCCCCCACATCATGCCAGGACCAAACTTGGCCTTGTCACATGAGTGGCCAAAAGAATTTTTTGACCAAAAGCCACCCAATGAAGCCATCAAAATCCAACCAATCATCGAGATTACCACTAGCAAAATACCCCACTTGAGAAGGTCATCCTTTTTGAGGGTTTTGATCGCCCAAGCCAGAAAGAAAGCGATTCCGAACAAGAAGGCGAGGCCCAAAAGACCCCCGAACATATGCAGCCACGCGAAATGGCCCATGCCTGATCCATATCCGTACATCATAAACGATTTGGTTAAATTTTATTTGTCGTTTGTATTATACACCGAATCGGATTTTATTCTTTTTGCAGAAATCCCGGATCGTTTTTTCCACTTCGGCCGATGTGTCCGTCTGCATCAGCAGGACTCTCAGGTCCTTGGCGCCCTCAAACCCGTTCACATACCAGGCCAAATGCTTGCGAATGGCGTAGAAGGCATGCTCCGTTTTTATTTTTTCATAGATTTTCGCATGTTCGATGGCCACGTTGAATTTTTCTTGGAGAGTCGGCAATCTGCCCGCAAAGAACCAAGGGTTCCCGCACGTGGCCCGGCCGATCAAAGCGCCATCGGTCCCATATTGCGCGATTTTGGCGTCCTCCAGATTTTGGACATCCCCGTTCCCGAGAAACAGCGTCTTGGTCCCATGCACGATTTTGGCGACCCGCCCCAACACTTCCCAATTGGCCTGGCCGGAGTACATCTGCTTCAGCGTGCGGCCGTGCATGGCGATGACGGCAGGCTCCTCCTCCAACAGGTGCTTCACCCACTCCTCGGCGATGATCGAATCGATGCCGATGCGGGTTTTCACCGATACGGGTAGTTTTTTTCGGCCCGCGGCCCGCGGCTTCATGGCCTTAAGCGCCTGGATGATCTTGGGGCGGATGTCCGCTTTCTCAAGCGTGACCCCCTCGGCCCAATCCTGCGTCGCCTTTTTGACGGTTCGGATGATTTTTTTGGCCTGGTCGGGCACGCGGATGAGGCCGGCGCCGGAGTTTCGGCGCGCCACCTTGTTGGCCGGGCAACCCATGTTGATGTCGATGCCGTCGAAACCCAGATAGCAGGCCATGAGCGCGACCTTGTAGAACGATTCCGTCTCGATGCCATAAATCTGCGCCACGATGGGGCGCTCGATTTTGTCGTAGATGAAATGGCCGAGCATGTTCACGGCGCCCCGGGCCAAGCCCTCCACATTCACGAACTCGGTGTAGATGACATCGGGCTTTCCGTGCAAGGCGAACATTTGGCGAAACGCGGCATCCGTGATGCCGTCCATGGGGGAAAGGCCGAGAATGGGTCTGGGCAATTTGCCCCAGAATCCGAGGTGAACCATTTATTCTAATCTCAAGTTACAGATGGGTGGCTACAGGCAATACGATTATAATTCCGAAATACTATACTAGAGATTTGATTTCCAGCACATTCTTTTCATCCCCAGCTAATTGCTCAAGTCAATTTGGTTTCTCAATTGCCACTCGCCGTGGCGGGCGTTACTTTTTGGGCGGTCAAAAAGTAA
Organism: uncultured Candidatus Peribacteria bacterium; assembly: GCA_964623015.1. Taxonomy (GTDB): domain Bacteria; phylum Patescibacteriota; class Gracilibacteria; order UM-FILTER-43-11; family UM-FILTER-43-11; genus FEN-1329. The sequence continues at coordinate 1,830 of CAZURX010000110.1, read as the reverse complement.
CCAAAAAACCGCCTGGGGGTTTATGATTCACTTCCCAACGCAAAACTTCGTCCCGACAACGCAGTTCAGCATAAACCCCAGGGTCCCCCCGATGCCGAGAAACCGACGGCAGAAGAATCGTTGTTGGCTGAATAACTTTGGCCATCAAAAAACCCCTCCGATGTAACCATCGGAGGGGTTTAAGTGTTTAACAAAAGCGATTACGCCTTCTTCACACCAGCGGCGCGGGGGCCCTTGTCGGACATTTCTGTCTCGAACTCGACGGCATCCCCAACGTTCAATTCGTTGAACGCAACACCGGCCAAAGCGGAGGAGTGGAAGAAAATATCCTTGCTCCCGTCTTCGGGGGTAATAAAGCCGAAACCCCGATCTGTCAGGGTCTTTATTGTTCCTTTCATAAAAAAAGAAATAAGTAATAAATGTGCAAAAATTAGACTGTTGCAGAAATATTTTAACTTATTTCTACTGGCTGCTACTTTTTGACCAAATTAGATTATCATTGATGATGCTCTAATGTCAAGCACGAATAAATTATCGCAAAAAAGAGAGGTTCACGCAGGGGCCACCCAAGAGACAAGGGTTTTGCGCTATCGGTCCTCCTCGTAGGCCAATTCCGTCTCTTCCTCCTCAGCCTCGCATTCGCATTCGCATTCAGGGTTGCCGCATTCCTCGCAGGGAAGGCAATTGTCGCCACATTCACATTCGAACATGTGAGTATAATTAGGGGGTATTTTTCTCCATTCGCCATGGCCTTTTCAGCTGTAGGCATAAAACAAATATCAAACCCAAAGCCTTCTGTAAAGTCGGATTTTCAAGAACACTACGCGCCTCGGCATGAATCCTATATAATAGCAATCGTAAAATTTAAACAAAAACCATGATCAAGGCCAAAACGCATCACGGACTGACTTCTGCCCAAGCCGTCGCCCTTTTGGAAAAACACGGATTCAACGAGCTGACCCAAAAAAAGGAGAATGTCGCCTTGGCCGTCTTTTTTCGCCAATTCAAGAGCGTCATTGTCTGGATTTTGGCCGCCGCCGCCGCCATCTCTTATTTTCTAGGGGAGGAGGTGAACTTTTGGGTGACCCTGTCTATCATCGGGTTTGTCATTTTTTTGGGCTTCCTGCAAGAGTTCAAGGCCGAAAAGGCGATGGAGGCCCTGAAGCAGATCGTGCATCCCATGACCACGGTTTTTCGGGATGGATTGCTCCATAATCTGGAATCGCGATTGGTGGTTCCCGAGGACCTGCTTTCCCTTGAGACAGGGGATTCCATTCCCGCGGACGCCACGATCCTGGATTGCGTGTCCCTGAAAACAGACGAATCCATGCTGACAGGGGAAAGCAATCCCGTGAAAAAGGAAAAAGGCGAAACCGTTTTCGCGGGGACCCGCATCGTGAATGGGCGATGCATGGCGTTGGCCACGGCCACTGGCATGAAGACCGAGTTGGGGAAGATCGCCACTTTGATTCAGCAGGAGGAAGAGCCGACCCCGCTTCAAAAGAAGATGGATCGGCTGGGCAAGATCTTGGCCCTGGTCGCCTTGGGGGCCTCGGCCCTTATTTTCACCTTGGGCGTGTTTCGGGGCGCCTCGATCCTCAGCATGCTGGTGGTCGCCTTGGCCCTCGCCGTGGCCGCGGTTCCCGAGGGGCTTCCTCTCACCATGACCCTTTCCCTTTCCTTTGGCATGCGCAAGATGGCCCAGAAGAACGCGATCATCCGCCGCATGATGGCGGTGGAGACGCTTGGAAGCACCACCGTGATCTGCTCGGACAAAACCGGCACGCTCACCAAGAACGAGATGACGGTCCAGCGGTTCTACATTCCCGG
>CAZURX010000109.1:0-4482 GCA_964623015.1 uncultured Candidatus Peribacteria bacterium | reverse complement strand
GACCGGATCGAAACACTTGCGATTGAGCGTGCCAAACAGCTTTTCGGCGCGGAACATGTGAACGTCCAGCCGTATTCGGGCTCTCCGGCCAACACGGCCGTGTATTTCGCCCTGCTTAATTTCGGCGACACGGTCATGGGGCTCAAGCTCGACCACGGCGGCCACATCACGCACGGCTTGCCGATCGCGTTTTCGGGCAAGGCCTATCATTTTGTCCAATATGGCGTGGATCCCGTGACGGGTCGTATCGACATGGACGAAGTCCGCAAAATGGCCCTTGAGCACAAGCCCAAGCTGATCGTGGCCGGGTTCACGGCCTTCCCGCGCGACATCGACTGGAAAGGATTCAAGGCCATCGCCGACGATATCGGGGCCATCACCATGGCCGACATTTCCCACACGGCCGGCCTGATCGCCGGGGGCGTGCTTGAGTCGCCCGTCCCACTTTTCGATGTGGTGACCACCACCACGCACAAAACCCTTCGAGGGCCACGGGGCGCCATCATCATGTGCAAGGACAAGTTCGCCAAGGCCATCGACCGCGCCGTGTTTCCCGGTTTGCAGGGGGGTCCGCACGAACACGTGATCGCGGGCAAGGCCATCGCCTTCGCCGAAGCCCTGAAGCCCGAGTTCAAAGCGTACGCCAAGCAGGTCAAGGCCAACGCCGCCCATTTGGCCGCTGAGTTGATGAAGCGGGGATTCAAATTGATTTCGGACGGCACCGACACCCATCTGATCCTTGCGGACCTCACCAACAAGGGGGTTCCCGGCAAGGTGGCTCAGGAGGCCTTGGACAAAGTGGGGATCACCCTCAACAAGAACACGATCCCCAACGACCCCCGTTCGCCGTTTGACCCCTCGGGCATCCGCCTAGGCACCCCCGCCGCCACCACCCGCGGAATGAAGCAGCCTGAAATGGAAAAAATCGCGGACTGGATCGACCGAACGATCTCCTTGGTCGCGGACGAGGCGGCCTTGGCCTCGATCAGGGCAGAAGTCCAAGCCTTCAGCCGCAAATTTCCAGTGCCCGGCATTGTCGCTTAGGCGACAAAAAAGCGACACATTTTCTGAATTTTGGGTGTGGGTTTTTTGGAATTGATGGTAAAATCTTGCAGCCAAGCGAATGTTGGCTTGCTTACCCCTTTTATCACTTATCACTAAGACTTTGACCATGCTTTCAAATAAATGGGCCCTCCGGGCACTGGCGTCGATACTGCTCAGCCTCTCGATTCTCGCCCCGTCGCTATTGGCTTACGACGATGTTCCAGGGGAGTCCCCCTACTTCTACGCCATCGAATACCTACGCAAGAACGATGTCTTCCAGAACACAAAGTTTTTCAATCCGGACTCGCTGGTTTCACGGGCCGAGTACATTTCCTATCTGGTGAAGCTCAACAGCCCGGACTTTACCCGTGGCGCCAAAGTCAAATTGCCCTACAAGGACACCGTGAACACCGCGTGGTACGCGCCTTATTTTTCCGAAGCCATCCAAATCGGGATCTTGACCGGAAACGAGGTCAATATGAACCCTTACCAGAAAATCTCCCTTCTGGACGCCCTGGAACTGCTGTTCCATTCCCGCAGCATTCCGCTACCACGACGTTATGTGGGCGGAATGCCCTATAAGGACCTTGAGAAGAACGTGGCGGCGCAGGCCATGGTCATGCGCGCCGCGGAATTGGGGGTAGTGAAACCCGAAAAGCCGGATTTTTTCGGCCTTTACCGAAGAATCACCCGCGCCGAGGCGGCCAAGATGATCTACAAAATGGATTTGGTGGACTTGCGCGACCCCGACTCCTCGCCCAGCGCCTCGGTTTCGGATCCCCAGCTTGGGAAAATCAGCAACGCCTGGAAACTTCTCCAGTCCAATTATGTGGGCAAGGATTCCTTGGACAGCCAGAAAATGGCCGATGCCGCGATCAAGGGCATGGTCGAGGTTCTGGGCGACCCCTATTCCGTGTTCATGAATGAGGAGGAAAACCAGGCCTTCAGCGACGAGATCGGAGGCCAATTCGAGGGAATCGGCGCCTACATCGAGATGAAGGACAACAAGGACATCGCGATTGTCTCGCCCATCAAGGATTCCCCGGCGTTCAAGGCGGGGATCAAGGCGGGGGATGTCATCCGCAAGGTCGACGATTTTGACACGAAGGATGCCTCTTTGCCCGAGACGGTCAGGCGCATCAAGGGGCCGAAGGGAACCAAAGTGAAGTTGACCTTGGAACGCAACGGCTCAACCGTGGTGATCGAGGTCACAAGGGACGTGGTGATTGTGAAGGCCCTCGAATACGAGGTGGTGGGGCAGGGGAAGTACATGCACATCCACCTGATCAGTTTCAACGAGAATCTCATCAAGGATTTCAAGGAGGTGGTCGAGATCATCCAGCACAATTCCGAAATCAAGGGGATCATCTTGGACGTTCGCGATGACCCGGGCGGACTTTTGGATGTCGCGATCGGAATTTTGAATTATCTGCTTCCCGACAATTCAGCCGCCGTGACTATTCAGTACAGCTACTTCAACTACACGGAATACACTGTGGGCAAAGGCGAGCTTTCCGACTATCCGATGGTGATTTTGGTCAACAAGGGAAGCGCCTCGGCGTCCGAGATCGTTGCCGGCGCCCTCAAGGATTACGGCGTGGCAACCGTGATTGGAGAGAAAACTTTCGGGAAGGGCACCGTGCAGGAGGTGGATTATTTCAGCGACGGATCCAGCATCAAGCTGACCATCGCCAAATGGCTGACCCCGCTGGGCCACAACATCCAAAAGGAGGGGATTGCGCCCGACATCCAGGTGGCTGCCGGAACCAACGGCTCCGATCCCCAGCTTGAAAGGGCAATCCAGGAGCTGAACAAGAAGGTCCGTTAATCATTTTCAGCCATGTTCGAGGTTGAGGCCAAAGTTCGGCTATCCGACAAGGATTTCAGACGACTTCCAAAAGCGATTTCAAAGTTTGCCAACCCCCTTGGGATTTCGTTGAAAAAGGATCGTTACTACGAATCGGGCACCTTCGACCTTAGAATCCGAGACGAAAATGGGGCGGCGATTCTGACAGTCAAGCACCGCAGGCGTGGACAGGGGATCGAGGTGAACGAAGAATTCGAGTTCCCCATTCCCAACGCCTCCCCATGGGACCGAATGCTTCGAAAAAGCGGATTCCCGCTCAAGGCCCGCAAGGTGAAGCGATGCAAGGCTTACCAGTTCGGGAAATTCAGGATCGAGCTCAACACCGTGAAGGGACTTGGACATTTTTTGGAGATCGAATGCCTGGCCAAGTCGGAGAAGCAAGTCCCCGAAAAAAGAAAAAAACTTGTCGCCCTGTTCCGGAAACTGGGTTTTAGCCCCAAGGACTTTGAGAGGAAATTATATCTTGAGCTCCTGGCCGAAAAGATGAAAAATAGGAAAGCCTAGAAATAATTTTAAGTTTTAAATTTCAAAACAGGAATGCTGGACTGGTTGAGACGGAAACCGCAGGAAAAGGCGCTGGTCGCCCTGGACATTGGAACCGAGAACGTGAAAGCGATCATTTTCACCATTGAGGAGAAGCAAAGCATGGCAGGGGAGGTGATCGGGCGCCGCGCGGTGGTGAAAGGGGTCGGCAGGTCGGCCTTGCGCCCTGGCGATCTGCAAACCAACGCCATCACGGACATCGCCAGCGTGGTCCGCTCCACCAAAGAGGCGATTCGCCAAGCCTCCCAGGAGGCCGGTCGACAGCCCTCCCTTCTTGTTTTGGGAATCGCGGGCGAATTCGTGAAGGGGGCCACCTCCACCATGAGCTTCCCGCGGGAGGACTCCCAGAGCAAAATCAACCTCTCCGACTTGCGCAACATCGTCCACAAGCTCCAGTGGCGCGCGTTCGCCGATGTGCGCAAGGACCTCAGCGAGGAGACGGGCTATCCCGAAATCGACATCAAGCTGATCGAAAGCTCCGTGGTCGAGGTTCGGATCGACAAATACCGTGTCTCTAACCCGCTCGGCTTCCAGGGGAAGGATGTCGAAATGTCGATTTTCAACGCCTTTGCCCCGCTGGGCCATTACAGCGCCCTCCAAAGCATCTCCGAGGAGTTGGGCCTGGAGCTTTTGGGCATTGTCTCCGAGCCCTTTGCCCTGTCGCGCTGCATAGAGACCGAAGAAGGACATTCCGCTTTATATATCGATGTGGGCGGAGGATGCACGGACATCACCGCCGTCGTGAACGGTTCGGTCATCGGAATGAAGATGTTTGGCATCGGGGGCAGGACCTTCACCAAACGCCTTTCCGTCGAATTGAACATCTCCTTTGAGGAGGCCGAAAAGCTCAAATTGGCCTACACCGCGGACCGCGTGGAGCAAAAATCGAAGAAAATCATCGGAGACATCATCAACGACGACATGGAGGTCTGGCTCGAGGGCGCCGTTTTGGCCCTTTCGGAATTCGATCTCGAAACCCTGCCCCCCAAGATTCTTCTTTGCGGCGGCGGCTCCTACCTGCCCGAATT
>CAZURX010000108.1:0-4535 GCA_964623015.1 uncultured Candidatus Peribacteria bacterium | reverse complement strand
AGCTGGATTACGCCGAGATCAGCCGTATCACGGGAAAGAAGGAGGGCGCGATACGAACAGGCCTTTCCAGGGCCATGGACCGCTTTTCAATCGTATACAAAAAACTGTATCCGAAAGAGGGGAAACCCAAGGCAAAAAAATAAATTCCTGTAACGGAAAACCGCATGGTGTGTATACGCTAACCGAACAACCTTTTATGAAAAATTCTTTGGACAAATTTCGCCAAAAAATCACCGGCGCACCGCGCTACTCCATCTCTTCGGAGCTGGATCGCAAGGTGCAAGGCGCATTGGGCTGGCAAAAAATGTCGCCCACGCTTGAATTGGAGGCTGAAGAGAGCCTCCTCTCTTTTAATTGGATAACCCCCTGGCTTATGAAATCATTCAAACAGTTCGCGGTCGTTATTGCTGCCCTTGTTCTAATGGTAGGCGGATTTTGGTTCTACACCCAAAATTCTTACAGTTATCACTTGGGCAAGGCCAAGGCCGCATTGGCCGACCTCCAATCCGTTTTAGACGGCAAGCCGATCGCCCAAAATCCGTTTATGAATCGTGCGTTCGCCGAAGATTCCGATCCTTCCACCGCCGTCAACGAGGCCCTTGTGGTCGATTTGACCGAGACCGTGGTTGAGGAGACGGAGCAGGCCATCGAGATTGTGGAGGAGGAGTCGGACCCTGTAGTGGTCGAGGCGGCGCTGGAGGAGGTGGTTGTCCTGCAGGATGAAACCGTTCCCGTCCTGGCCGCCGCCGCCGAGGCCGTGACCTCGGACGAAGCCGTCCAGGCCGTTGCCGATGCGTTGGAGACCACAACCACAGACCAGGCCGTGGTGGTTCAGGCGCAGGAGTTTGTCGCCGAGGCCGCTTCTGCGGGCGAGACCGAGGTGGCCATCGACATCCAAACATCGAGCGATGTCGCATCGGTTGATGAGTCCGCTGAGGAGGAAGAAGACGACGACGGCAAAAAGCTCGAGGACGCCAAGGCCGAGTATCAGGACGCCAAGACCATGATCGATGAGCTAAAGGCTTCAGGGGCCACCGACGAGGAGCTTGCAAAGCTTCAGGCCAAATTGGACAAGGTGGTCGCCGCCTTCGAGGAAGGAAAGATCGGTCGCGCCCATGGTCTTAGCACGGCCATCGCCGCCCAAAGCAAGCACAGGGTCCGCAAGGCGGAAAGGGAAGAGTCGAAGAAGATGAAGGCGGAAGAGGAGGAGGCCGCAAGCGACCTTCAGGCCACCGAAGAGGAGAGTTCCGAGGCTTCAGTCGACGAATCGTCGGACGAGCCTGACGACTCGGACGAGCGTGATGAGGGGCAAAAGGAAAAAAAGGAAAAAAGCTCCAAAAAAGCCAAATCTTCCGACGAACAGGCTTTGGAGCCGGAGTCCGGAGATTCGGATGAGGGGGAGGTTGTCGCTTCGGAAGTCGAGGAGGATGACGACGAATCGGAGGATTCCGTCCGTCCCCGAATTCCAGAGGTGAAAAAGGAAAAGTCCAACGAGAAAGGGAATGATCGGAAGGAAGACTGATCGGAAAAAACCATCAGACAGAAAGTCCTGAATCCGCGCGATTCAGGACTTTTTTTGTGTCAGAAGCATGACCGCCCCCTTGGCCACATAATTCTTTTCGGAGGCGTCGGTCAAAATGGGCGCAGTGCCCGAAAGCGAATGGCGGGCGATGATTTTTTGAAGCTTTTTTTTCTGGTTGGACAAGAACCTGCCGTAGACTGAACCGCCAAGCACAATGGCCTGGGGATTGAAAATCAGGTTAAGGTTGGAAAGGCCAATGCCCAGGTTTTCAGTTAGGGATTTTTGGAGGATTAGGGCGTGTTTGTCCTTTTTGGCCAATCGTTCCGCCAAGAATTTGCCTTTCCATTGCGAGGGTTGGGGTAAGCCGAGTCCTTTGGCGATCTCGGGCAAAAAGTGGCCGCTGGTTTTTTGCTCCAAAGTCTTAAGCGTCCCCTTTTCGTCGATCATCATATGGCCGAACTCGCCGGCGAAACCGCTTTCGCCGTAAAAAAGTTTTCCGTCCACAAGCGCGGCGCCACCCAATCCCGTCCCCACCATGACCGCCAAGACGTTTTTGTATTTTTTGAGGGCATGGGTTTGCGATTCGGCCTTCAAAAAGGCATTGATGTCATGGTCGACATGGATCTTGGTCTTGTATCGCTTCTCGAGAAGAGTTTTGAGCTTTAGGTTTTTGCCCGTGGGCAGATGGGGCGCTTTCACCAAGACTCCTTTTCGGTAGTCCACAATTCCCGGCACTGCCACGCCGATGCCCTTGGCTCCTGATGCCGAGTATTTGTCGATGAGGCCAAAAAGTTGTTTCAAAAATCCCGCCTTTCCATGGGTTTTGTCGGTCTTTGCCTTTGTTTCGGCAAGGACCTTCAATTTTTCGTCAAAGGCTTGAACCAGTATTTTGGTCCCGCCCACGTCGACCCCAATATATTTTGTGGATTTTGGTTTCATAGGAGAGGTTTATGACGTTATTGTACCCCGCCCTAGCTCCAATTCAAAATAGGGGCCTAATGAATAAAAAGCCCTGTAACAAGCAAATCGGTTTGGGGTAATATGAATATGAAAACTAATTTTTCAAATATGAAAACAATTTTTCGGATTTCCGTTTTTGCCCTGTCTCTGGGGTTCGGGGCGATGGTCGCTTTCGCGAACTCGGCCGAAAGCGCCCGAGTGATTTTGGTGGACAAAAATAACCATGATTTGATGGTGGAGCGGTTGAATGGCGACCTGTGGATCCTTCAGCACAACCCCTTGTGCAGCTCCATGACCTCGGAATTTCCCGTGTATCTCATCATCACGAACGGGAAAGTGACACAGCTCAAGGTCAAATACAACGAAATATGCAAGGTCTACAATGCGTTTCAATACAGCGGGGAAGCCTTGGTGGACAAGCGAATTTTCAGCGACAACGAACTCCATCCCGAGCATTCGGCCGAATTGATATGGGCGGGCAAGCGCTATTCCGTGGATTACGGCGCGGGATGCTCGAATATCCGCGAAATGGTTGGCAAAAACGTCTATCTGTCCCTGCTGGGCCAAAAACTCCAAGGCGGGACTATGCATTTTCCGAACAATCTTGGCGAATGTGCCATCGAGAAGGCCACAGAGATCGGCGTGGAGGAGGCGCCGCCGACAACGGTTCTGCCAAGGCTCGAGGGGTTGGAATATCAGGCGCAAAACAACCAGGTGTATTTCTACTGGAAGGCGGTCGAGGGCGAAAAGCCGCTGTATTTGGTCAGTTACAGTCGTTTCAGGCTGAATCCATCGCTCTATCCATGGAAGCTGATGCCGAACCTCAAGATTGTCCAAACAAATTCGTACACGGTAAAACAGTTGGCGAACAAGCAAAAATACTATTTTTACATCGCCTCGTTGGGCAAGGACAATGTGCCGGGCGAATGGACCGAGGTTTCGGCGACTCCGGTCAGCCCCGGCGGGCTTAGGAACAACCCAGATCCCGAGCCTTTCGAGGTCAATGTCAGCGACGAGGGGTCGAGCTTCAAGCTTGTGTGGCCCGCCAAAGACACCATCCGAAAATTCAGGATCATGCTGTATGTGAACGGCAAGCTCGATTCTTGGAAGCTGGTCAGCGGAGGCACTTTGGAATACATGGTTCCCAAAAAGGCGGAATACCTGGGCAAGGGCCTGCGCTTCACGGTCCGGTCTTTGAACAAGTCGCCCTATGACCCCTCGTATTTCGATGGGGTGTATTGGGAATATGGAGAAAAGCCATAACAAAACCGCCCAACCATCATGTCACGTGACATGGGCAGGACGGTTTTATCAAGAAGTTGGCCCAAGATTAATTTTTTCGGGGTTTTTTGCTTCCAGCGATCATAACCGGCTGACCAGGGATTGCCTCCTCGGGTCGTGTTAGGGCGGAGATGAGTTGTTGATTTCCGCTTTCAATGAGGCGCGATTTTATCTGTAATGCGATTTGATGAATGGCGCGGTCAGTGGGAGCGCCTTTTTCAAGCCCCGAGATTTGTTTTAGGTTATGAACCATCGCCAAAAGAACATTCTTGTCGGGAAGGCTGTTCATTGTGTTTGTGAGAAGGGTTTGAATGGCTGGAAGATTGTCTTCTCGGCGGTTGGTGTCGGGTCCAAGATCCACCAACTCGCTCATGAGCGTAGACCATGATTGGTTGGCCTGTTCAAGTGTGAGTTCGGTTTTTTCAGCCCTTTCCAAAGCCCTCTGGATATCGGTCTTTCCGGCGTCTTCTTTGGCTGAGGCGAGGATTGAGTCGGTATCAATGTTGGGATGGATGCTCTTGGGGGGTGTTGAACTCGGTAAATCCCTAATTTGCAATCCTTCGGTGGGTGTTGGGGTATTTTTAATATTAGAGGCCAGTTCATTTAGGTCGACAGTTGGAGATTCCTGTGCGGAACTGATGGCTTTTTGGAATGTGCCGAGTATTTTCTGCATATTTGCATGGGCGGCGGCAGACTCTGTTTCTGGAGTAGTCCGAAGGGGCTGTTTTTTAACCTTGCCTTCAATGGTGCCCGCCTCCTTTTCCGTAAAATT
>CAZURX010000107.1:0-4695 GCA_964623015.1 uncultured Candidatus Peribacteria bacterium | reverse complement strand
GGACGACATGGACGAGAAGTAGGCCAGATTGCCGATGACGCTTATCCAGCAGAAGATGGTGAAGAGGTCGGTGATGAGAAAGTTTTTGAACTTCATGTTGTGCGCCCCAGCTCTTAAAAGCGTGGCGCGGTTTAGGCCATAGGTGAATTTTGAAATAAAAATCACCAGGCTCGGCTTGTGGGCCAATCGGCGGTTGATCGGTTGGGTGATTTTGCCAAACCAATGCTTCACGAAAGCCGATTTTTGCTCCAGGTAGCCGCCCAACGTGAACCACAGGACATCGCCCATGATCGCGCCCACAAAAAGAACAGGAGTCAGGTATCTCATTTTCAGGTAATGGTCCTCGGCCAGATAGACCGTGGTGAACAGCACCACTTCTCCCTCAAAAAGCATGGCCACAAAGATCACCGCGTAGGTGATCCAGCCAAGATCCGCCAGATGGTTGAGAAAGAAAGTCTCCATTAAGGAATTTTTAATCCCGAACTAAATTCGGGAGAAAAACTGAAAATTTTTAAATAAACCATCTAAACTCTATATAAACCTATAAAACGAATTCAGCAAACAAATACCAATCGATTTTTTTTGAAGTTTTGGATTTAAGATTTATTTTATAGTTTATAAAATTTTCAGTTTAAAAATTCTTTTAGCAAAAGTGTTAGCCGCAGTTTACACAATCATTGGACTCAAAAAAATCCAAATAGGGAATCAGGTTTCGCAAGTCGTCGATCTTGGCTGTTTTGTCCAACGACCAATATCGGCACACCCCCTCATCGTTGATCTCCTTGCAGGCATAGCCGATGTCCTTAAGGCTTGTGACCAGCTCGGGCGACGGGTTTTTGTTGAGGCGAAGGCTTGAACCCAAGGTGTAGCTGTCGCCGTCGACCCCGAAGATCTTGCCCAGGCGTTCCGGATTGCAGTCGGCTGCCGTGAACAGTTCTCCGAGAAATTGGAGCTTGGAGTATTTTTCCGCGACCGGGTAAACCTCCCGTCCGTTGTCGGTCGAGGTGGGCGGATCGGTGCATTCCTTGGGGGCCGTGAGCTTGAACGACGCCACGAACCAGTCCTCGATCGAGGGATCGGCAGTCATTGAAAAAGACCGTTTTTCCAAATTCAGGATGTAAATGGAAAAGACCTCGTTCGTCGAAAGGTTTTGATAGATGGTTTTTGTTCCCGAGAATTCGCCGACCGGCACTTCGTTTTCCTCCCGGAGCTTTTTGAGATTCTGGTTTTTGCCAAAAGAATCCAAATAATCCGCGGGAGCGGCCGAAAGCAACCCGACTTGGGCCAAGCTATTGGCGTCGCCCGAGGGCGCGAATACGACTTTCTGCGAAAAATAGGAATCGTTCGTTTCGTTGAGTTCCAGTGTCGGCGGGTGGGCGACGCTGTAGCCTTGAGCCTCATTTTGGTAAATTTTCCAATCGTCCGCGCTTGCCATTGCCCCATTCGGCTTGGAGGCCTGAAGCCTGAACGACTCAACCAATTTCTCCGCGGTCGCCTTCTCCGAGGGGGAAATGGAGCCGTTGTCCGTCAAATCGAAAACGAACATTTTGTCATCCTTTTTGACCAGCGTCATCGAGCGGGCGGTGGTCTTGCCGTCGGGATTGGCCCATACGAGCCTGACGGCGCCGACTCCGTTGATCCTGATGTCCCTTTTGTCACCCGACTTGAGATCGTGGACCCCGATGAATTTGTCGTAGGCCATGTCGGGCTTGATTTGATAGACCGCCAGGTTTAGCTGGCTCCCCTCGGGACTTTTCCATGAGACCTCTCCACCTATATAATCCCTATTTTCCCCCAAGCCGCGCGGCGTGAATCCCTTTTCGGCATAGGTGGTTTTGATTATCCAATCCGAGGGGTACCCCAACGTGTAGCCGTATTGGGCATTGGCGAGCGTTTTCCATTCCACCCCATTGCCTTGGACAAACCGAAAGGTGGAGGCCACTTTCTCATACAGGCCCTTGTGGCTGCCAAAATGGCTGTCCTCGGGATCGCTGTTTGGGTAGTCGCACGAATAAATGTCGTTTTTGTGGGTCAAATACACCACGGTGAGCTGTTTTTTCCCGTCGATGACGCCATCCGCCTCGATGGCGGCGAAACCGTTGAAGGTCGTCGCCCCGAAAAGCTCGGGCGAGGCCAAGGTGAAAAGCGATCCATTTGCCTGCGCCCCCGCCTTTTGGATCCGATAAAATTCCTTGTACCATTTCATCACGTCCTGCTCGTTGACCGAGGCTTGCACCAGGCCGCATCCGTTGCTGGCGACCCCCGATTCCGCCTGGCTGAAGTCGATTCGTTCCGGGAGCCTTTCGGCCTGATTGCCCCATCCGACGGGGGCCCTCATCTCAAAGCCGTATTTCACGCTGCGCACGGTTCTCCATTCCCCGCTGTGGGCGCGGATCGATTCATAGTCCGACGATTCCTTTGTCGTGACATTCGACTTCAGCCGATAGACCATCTCCGCCATTTCACCCCGGGTGAGGCTCTGGTCAAAGGCCGTGATGGTGGGCGGGATGGCGTTTTTCTCCCCCAACTTGTCGACCAGGGGCTTGTACCAAATGGGCTCGTCGGAAGTTTCCACCCTCAACCATTTGGACATGATCTTGGACGCCTCCGCGAAATTGACCTTTTGATCCGGGCGGAAGGTCCCGTCGGGGTACCCCGCGAGGATGCCGTTCACTTTTCCCAAACAGATGTATTTGGAAAACCAGGCGTCGATCGGAACGTCCGTGAAGAACATATACGTCCAGCCGGGCTTGGTGTTGTTCTTTTTGCACTCGTCGATGGGGTCCGGGGCGAACTGTGCTCCGATGATGATTTTGACGAGCTCCGCCCGATTGACGAATCGGTCGGGCCCGAAGGTTCCATCGGCGTACCCTTCCACAATATTATGCGATCGGACATAGTCGATCGCCTCGGCATTGGCGTGGCCGGACGGAACATCCCCGAAAGTCGCATCGGTCGCCATCAATCCAACCCCCTGAATCGAGAAGCCCATCAGGACGCTAGTCACCAAAGCCCCTAATTTGCAGCTTTTTCTCATTGGAGAAGGGTTCATTAGGGCATCCTCATGGATCCGTTCGGCTGGAAGATGTATTTGAATTTCAGGATCCGCAATTCCTTTTCCGTGTCATAGGTCGCGGAGAGGATTTCCAATTTGGCGTAGTTCCCCTCAGACGTTTTTAGGCAATAGACCTTTCCCGGCTCGGCGTAAATCGGAGAGCCAAAGCCCCTTTCGTCCACATTTTTCACGCTCGCATAGCCATCGGAGGGGCATACCGCCACTTCCTTGAACGGCTTGTCCATCTCGACCACCTGCCAGTTGAGCGCGGGCATCCAGGTCGTCTCGAAAACAATCCCGCCGATGAAAAGGTCGGGGCTGCCGTCGACTGTTTTTAGGCCCGTCTCAAAATCGTATTGGGCGGTTCCATGCTCCATGTCCGAATCGTCCAGGGTCACCTCCGTGGCGGCGACCACCTTGATGCAGGCGTCGCCTTTGGCGTTCAACTCAAACCCCTTTCGGCAGTCGCATTGGTTCAACTTGGCGTTGTAGGCCGACCGCTTCGCGAAATTTTTTCCGCACCACGTTGTTCCGAGCACGCATTTCGATTTGGACTCCTCCCACACAAAGCTTCGTTTGCATTCGCATGCCCCATTCACCTGCTTGACCACGTTTTTGGCCGAGCAATCAGCCTGCTTGATCGGCAAATTGCCCATCGCGTGGATGGTGAGGGCCAAGATGATGGTGGCAAAACCTGCCATGCCCAAGGCGACTAGTATTTTTTTCATATTTTTTATTTTTTTATTGTCCCTATTTTACAGCAGAATGAAAAAATGAATATTGCATAAATATAAATAATATTGTATAATATACTTAGTGAGCAAAAAATTTTTAACCCAAAACAAAAATGAAACGAACTATTTCGTTGTGGCTCAAGGCAAGCTTCGCGCTTTTTGCCGTGAGCGTGGTCGCCGCCACCATCGCGGCCTTTTCTTTAGCCAGTTATGAGCCTGGCACCCAGGAGCGTTGCGATGAGCTTGGTAAGCTTCTTAGCTCAAATCAATACACAGTCGCAGACAAGGAGGAATATTCCAAGTACTGTGGCCAATTGCCACCGATGTACCCTGCGGCCCCAACTTACTCTTGCGATGAGCTGGCCAAGATCATAGCCAGCGGCCAGTATTCGGCGGATCAGAAGGCGCAGTGGGCCAATTGCCCTCAGGGCGTTGAGCCTCATGACATCCGCACTTGTGATGACCTGAAACGACTCATCGAAAGCGGGAACTATTCCGCCTACGAGAAAGAGCAATGGGCCAATTGCGAGGCAGGCCTGGAAGAGCCGCAGTCTGTCTATCCCTCCTACACTTGCGATGAGCTCAAAAAGATCATCGACAGCGGGAGCTACAACACCGACCAAAAACAGCTTTGGCTCAATTGTCAGCAGGGCTATAATCCCGTTCCCAATCCCTCGGCGGCCACCACTGTCTCTTCGCGCTGCCAGGATCTGATGAGCATGATCAATAAGTACCGCGCCACGCCCAATTCGACCGAATATATGAACGCCAAAAATGAATTCAACAAGTTGTGCATCAATGATGCGGGAACGACCCAGCCCACCCCGTCAGCCCCTGTCTACAACTGTGATGAGCTAAAAAAAATCAAGGAAAGCGGGAAATACACATACGAACAAAAATTGCAAT
>CAZURX010000106.1:0-4717 GCA_964623015.1 uncultured Candidatus Peribacteria bacterium | reverse complement strand
GGCGTGGGAACCCCCGAAAACATCCTCGAATCGGTCGAACGGGGGATCGACATGTTCGACTGTGTGCTCCCCACAAGAAACGCCCGCCATGGTTACCTGTTTACGTCCAAAGGGGTCGTGCGCATCCGCAACGAGCAGTACCGCGAGGATTTTTCGCCCCTCGACCCCGACTGCGCCTGTGATACCTGCAAGCATTTCACCAAAGCCTACCTGCGACACCTCTATATTTCGAACGAAGTGCTGAGCCTGCGCCTGAATACCCTGCACAACGTGGCCTTTTATCAGAATCTGATGAGGGGCATCCGACAATCGATCGAGGAGGGGGGTTTTCCAGATTTCAAGAAAGAAATGCTCAAAAAACTATCATGATAAGCCCTATGATATTCGCTATTGTCATCATCCTTTTCCTGGTCATTTTTTTTGTTCTGATGTCCCAAACCAAATGAACCTCCCGCCAAAATCTTCCCTCACCGACGCAAAATACCAGGAGATTTTGAATTTGATCGCCAAATTGAAACTGAATTTGTCCGACATCGACGAAAAATTCGTCCGCGGCTCGGGCCATGGAGGCCAGAAGATCAACAAGACCTCCAACGCCGTCCAGCTCAAGCATATTCCCACGGGGAAGGTGGTGAAATTTCAGGGGTTTCGTGAAAGGTCCATGAACCGCATTTTGGCCTTGCGCGAGCTCTTGAGGAAATTGGATCCGGAATCCGAAGCCCAATCTGAAAACGATCGTGTTCGGAAACGGAAAAAACGCAAGCAAAGGCGCAATCGAAACAAAACCGTCAAAAGCTATTGACTCCAAAAATCGTTCTGCTAAATTACTTCCGCCTTCCCAAATGCCAATCCACCTAACTGTGGCCTTATGGCGACCTTGGAGCATCTTAAAGAGTTGTGGGAGAGAGTCGAGACGGACCAGCGCCTTGAGGCGTTTCTCCGACGGATAGGGCTCATCAGGGCAGATTCGCCCGAAGAGAACAATCCGATTCGAAATTCCCAGTCGAAAACCCGAAAAGGGTTAAGCAATATTTTGCGATTTGGAACCTCCAAGAGCCCAATAGTGGAAAGCAAAAACCAACTTCCTAACTAGACTACGAACGATAGTCCCACCCATGATCCCCGCCCCATTCCATTTTTTCGATATTCATCCATTTTCGCGACGCCTGGTGTACAACACGGCCTTGGAGCGATCATCCGCGTGGGCGGTTTCGGCCCATTTTGAGGAGCCTTCAATTGAAAGCGATGCCGAGGATCTTTCCATGCGTTTGGCGAAAGAGGCTTTCAATCAGGTCATTGGCGAGGATCCCGCATTGGCCGAGTCAATACCAGCCACTTTGTATATGCGAGCTGTTGAATCGATTCGTGAGGATATGAGCCATATTCTAAATGGAATGGCGGAAAGGTCTAAAGATGGCGCCACTAGCGGCGATCAGATGAAAGCCGCCATTCGCCTTTTTTCCAGCCGAATAGCCAAACGGGTTTGCGAAAGCTTGCCGTTGGATTCTTTGACAGGCCTGCCGAATCGCGGTGCCTTGGATCAGCGGTTGAAGGAGGAGATAGCCCGAACTGGGCGAACCGGTGCCCCATTGAGTATGCTCCTTTTTGACCTCGACAAGTTCAAGGAGGTCAACGACAAATATGGCCATCCCAAGGGGGATGAGGTGCTTCGGCAGCTGTCCAAACGATTCAGGCAAGGGGAAATCGGCCGAAAGATCATGAGAGAGTACGATTTTGTGGCCCGCTTTGGAGGGGATGAGATGGTGTTCTTGCTGCCCGAGACCAACGAGGAGGAGGCGATCATTGTTGCCCATCGCATCACCGAGGCGCTTGAGCGCGACCCTGTTTATATCGATAATTTTGGAACCAACGTGAAGGCGGATATCGGCGCCAGCATCGGTATCGGCGTTTTCTCGGGGAAAGAAAGCGACCCCGAAGGGGCGCGGATGTTCGAGGACGCGGACTATTGCTTGTTGATGTTGAAGGGGGAAAGGGAGGATGCGTTTGGCGAGCAGAGGCAACAACGTGGCCAAATTGGGGTGAATGGCAAAGTAATTACGCACGATGAGGTTAAGGCTCTGATCCGCGAAAGGCAGTCGGCTCAGAAGACTAGGTAGCCAGGCTTATTGACCGTTGATTTTTTGGAGGAGGCCTTGGGCGTCCAAATTGTTCAGGTCGCCCAGCTTGTCCTCGACCGATCCGACTTGGTCCATCATTTTGATGGCCTGGTTGTACTGGCCTGCCAGTTTTCCGAAATCCACTTGTCCCGCAAGGGTTCTGATAAGGCTGTAGGCCCAAATGATCGGGAGGATGACAAGAATGAAGAAGAGGAGGAAATTGATGATCCCTCTCGCGATCGCCCACCGATGGGCGTTTTTTTGGTAGGTCAGGATTTTGTCCAGCTTTTCGTTGATGGTTTCGAGATTGGGTTGATCATTCATAAAAATGGATTAGCGGGATTGGCGAGACTTGCGGGATTGGTCGGGATTGAGATTTGGTTTAATCCCGCTCATCCCGCAGTTCCCGCAAATCCCTATGATCAGGCTTTCCTGATCAAAATATTCGCTTCCTTCAATTCCTTCTCCGTCACTTCCGAGGGCGCGCCAAGGGTCAGGTCTTTCGCCTTTTGGTCCTTCGGGAACGCGATGACCTCGCGGATGTTTTGCTCGTCGCAGAAGATCATCACCAAACGATCCAGGCCCCAGGCAAAACCGCCATGCGGGGGCGCGCCGTAGCTGAAGGCCTCCAGCATGTGGCCGAAGCGCCGTTCCGCGTCCTCGTCGCTGATATTGAGGAGGCTGAAGATCTTTTTCTGCAGATCCGATTCGTGTATGCGGACGCTGCCTCCCCCCACCTCGGAGCCGTTCAGCACGATGTCGTACGCGATGGCGCGGGCCTTTTCGGGCGTGGTGTCCAACAGTTTCTGGTCCTCGTCCATGGGCCGTGTGAAGGGGTGGTGCATGGCGGCCAGGCCTCCGGTTTCTTTGTCCCTCTCGAACATGGGGAACTCGTTCACCCACAGATACGCGAAGACATTGGGGTCGCGGAGCTTCAGCTTGTCGCCGCAGGCCAAACGCACCTGTCCCAGCGCGTTGCACGCGGGCACGAACTGGTCCGCCGCGAAGAACACGGCGTCGCCCGTCTTGGCGCCCGTTTCTTTCGTGATGGCCTTCACGTCGTCCTCGCTCAGGAATTTGGTCAGCGGGGATTTCACGCCTTCTTCGCGGTAGGAGAAATAGGCGAGGCCCTTTGCGCCGTGTTCCTTGGCCAACGCCTCCATGGCGTCGAAGTCGCTTCGGGGCCAGCTGGCAGCGCCTTCCACTTTGAGCGCCTTCACCACGCCGCCGTTTTTGATGGTCTCGGAGAAGACTTTGAAGCCGCAGTTTTTGACCACGCCGGAAAGGTCGGTGAATTCCATGCCGAAGCGGATATCGGGCTTGTCCGAGCCGTAGCGGTCCATGGCTTGTTGCCACGTGAGAATCGGG
Organism: uncultured Candidatus Peribacteria bacterium; assembly: GCA_964623015.1. Taxonomy (GTDB): domain Bacteria; phylum Patescibacteriota; class Gracilibacteria; order UM-FILTER-43-11; family UM-FILTER-43-11; genus FEN-1329. The sequence continues at coordinate 1,232 of CAZURX010000106.1, read as the reverse complement.
AAGGGGGTCTTTAGGATTTTTTTGCCGGGCGCGTATTGCTCGGTGAGCTTCAGGATCATTTTGTCGCTGATGGCCATGATGTCCTTTTCCTCGGCGAACGACATCTCCAGGTCAAGTTGGGTGAATTCGGGCTGGCGGTCACCCCGCTGGTCCTCGTCGCGAAAGCAGCGGGCGATCTGGAAATAGCGGTCCATGCCGCCGATCATCAGCAATTGCTTGAGTTGTTGCGGGCTTTGGGGCAGGACGAAGAACTTGCCGGGATACAGGCGTGAGGGCACGAGGTACTCTCGGCTTCCCTCGGGCGTTCCCTTGATCAGGATCGGGGTTTCAACCTCCACAAAATTTTCCTCGTCCAGCATGTCCCGGATGGTCTTGATCATGTGGTGGCGCAGGACCAGGTTTTTCCTCAGGCGCTCATGACGAATGTCGAGGTATCGGTATTTAAGGCGCAATTCCTCGTTCATCACCTTTTCCTGATCGATCTCGAACGGAGGGGTCTTCGCCGTGTTCAGGACGGTGAGTTCATGGATGTAGACCTCGATTTCCCCCGTGGCCATATCGGGGTTGTCCTGCCCTTCCATTCGCTTGCGGATTTCGCCGGTGACCCTCAGCACAAATTCGGGACGGACCGTGTTGGCGCTTTCCCACGCTTTTTTGCTGACCTCCGGGTCGAACACGATCTGCGTCAGGCCGTAGCGGTCGCGCAGGTCGATGAAAATAATGCCGCCATGGTCGCGTCGGCGATGCACCCAGCCAGATAAGGTGACAGTTTTGCCTTTGTCTTTGAGCCGGAGTTCACCGCAGGTGTTAGTTCTAAGCATAGGGAGGGTCTCGGTTAGGGGATTGACAGTTGAATTTTAAATGTAAAATGAAAAATGTGAAATGTGAAATGGCTGCTATTCCTTCACCGGCACCCCAAGGATGGCCTTGAGTTGCGAAGCCGTGATGGGGCCTGGGCGCACAATGCGAATATGATCCTTTTCTATGGCGATGATGGTCGAGGCCTGGTTGTGGTTGGTCACTTCCCCCTCGAATACAAGGTCGGGTTGCACAGGCTGTTTTTTGAAGGCCTCGAGGACTTCCTGGTGCTTGAAACACAGTCCGCCACCAGAGGGGTTGGCGCTCGTGGTGATCAGGGGTCCTCCGAAGGCGCGAAGCAGATACTGCGTGCCATCGTGCAGGGGTACCCGAATACCGAACATGGGCTTGTCGGTGAAATAATGGGCCGGGAT
>CAZURX010000105.1:0-4741 GCA_964623015.1 uncultured Candidatus Peribacteria bacterium | reverse complement strand
CCCAGCGCCTAGGTTTTAGGACCTGGGGGTTGGCCCCAGCGCCTAGGTTTTAGGACCTGGGGGTTGGCCCCAGCGCCTAGGTTTTAGGATTTTTCAGTCCGATGGCCATATGTTATAAAATGAGTTCACTGATTTAACTTAAACACAAAAAACTATGCAGGTAATATTACTCGCCGCGGGTGTCAGCTCGCGTCTTGACCCTATCCAAGACAAGAATCTCTTGGAATTTTGCGGTAAGCCCCTGATCGAACACCAGATCGCGGCCCTCAAAAAGGCCAAACTGCGCGACATTGTGCTGGTAGGCAACGAATACAATTTGGAGAATCTCAAAAAAGTAGCCAAGCAATACAACAACGTGGGTGTGGTCCAGCAGGAGAAAGACGTGGACGGCATGTGCGGCGCGGTGCTGGCCGCCTCGAAACTGCTCAAACACAAAAATGTCTTGATCTTAAGCACCAACGACATGATGGAGGAGGGCACCTTCGAGAAGGTGGTCGAAGCCGCCAAAAAGGCGCCCGAGGGCCTGATTGTGGCCAAGAAGATGCTCAAATACTTCCCCGGAGGCTATTTGAAAGTGGACAAGAAGGGTTTTCTGACCGACATTGTGGAAAAACCAGGCGAAGGCAAACAGCCCAGCGACCTGATCAACATTGTCCTTCACGTGTACAACGACTTTCCGGCACTTGTGGCCCTGCTCAAGAAAGTGTCGGGGAAAAAGGACGAAAAATACGAGAAGGCGCTCGACCAATACATCAAGAAGGGCAAGGCCAAAATGGAGATTTTCCGCTACCACGGCGAGTGGCAGGCCATCAAGTTTCCCTGGCACATTTTAAAGATGATGGATTTCTTCCTGCGGCGCATGACCCCCAAGATCGACAAATCCGCCAAGATCGACAAATCCGCCAAGATTCGCGGAGACGTGTTCATCGGCCCGCGCGTGCAAGTGTATGAAAACGCCATCATCCAAGGGCCCGCGTACATCAGCGAGGGGTGCGTGATCGGCAACAATGCCATGGTGCGCGAAAGCATGCTGGGCAAAAACTGCGTCATCGGCTTCGCCACCGAGGTAACAAGGAGTTATTTGAACCACGACGTGTGGGCCCACAAGACGTTTATCGGCGACAGCGTGGTCGACCACAATGTTTCCTTTGGCGCGGGCACGGTGATCGGCAACCTGAGGTTCGACGAGGAAAACATCCGCGTGAATATCAAGGATGTGCGCCACGACAGCGGAACCAACAAGTTCGGCACCGTGGTCGGCGCGGGCGCGCGGTTCGGCATCAATTCCTGCACCAACCCGGGGGTCAAGGTCGGCCAAGACACCTTCATTGGCGGCAATGTGCTGGTGGATCGGGACATCCCCAACGGGAAAATGGTGATGTTGGAGCAAAAGCTCAAGATCGTGATCAACACCAAAAAAGCCGACATCTCCAAACGGGAGGAAAACAAAAAAAAGCTGAAATAGCCTTTACCCTTTTCCTTTCCCAAGTCTTTCCTTCGCATACATCCGCACGATGCATACAAACTTTTCTAAATCTTCGGGGTCCAGTTTTTCGGAAACCCTCAAAACATCCTGCTGAAGGTTTCCCCCTCTTTCGGATTGTCTTGTTTCCACCGAAGACGCTATAGATTTGTCCCCAAGGGCCTTAGCGACCCCCACCAAAACCTCCAAATTATCGGCATCCACCAAGGCGACAGACTCTATCAGTTTTTCCTGAAGCCCTTGGGAGGTGAATCTTTCGCCCAAAGGCAAAGAGGCCTGAGCCGGCTCAATGGACACCACAATTTTTCCGCGGCGGGTAAGCGCAAGGCGAGCCCCTTCGACCACTTTTTTGAGCCAGGAGCCTTGGTGATTTTTGAATTCCGTGGCCGTGACTTTTTTGGGAGGGATTTTTTCAGACATAAAACAAAATTAGAAAGGTGGACAAAGTACAACTATATTTAATTTAAGTCAAATATTGACAAAATAACAAAATATAATATAATGTTTACTTAATCAAATTCAAACTGAGGTAAAATGGCTTAAAATGACTCTTGCGAAAACCCTCACCACCATTGGCTTGATTGTCTCGCTCGCGCTGACCTCTTTGCAGACAGCTTTGGCCCAGTCGTTTTGGGATGTGCCCGACCATTTCAAATATTCAGAGGCCATCGGTTCGCTGACCAGCCTCGGAATAATCAACGGCTACCCCGATGGCAGCTTTCAGCCCGAAAAGACCATTTCCCGCGCCGAGGCGGCCAAGATTTTGGTCGGAGCCATAAAGCCCTCGTCTCTTATAGAGGAGGCCCAATATGACCTTTATTCCTACAATCTTTCGTCTCCTTTTTCCGATGTCGGGAACAACGAGTGGTTTGCCCCCTACGTGACTTTGGCCTACCAAAACGGGATCGCCCAAGGCTATCCCGACGGCCTTTTCAGGCCCGGCAACACCATCAACATGGCAGAAGGCCTCAAGATGATTTTGGAGGCCTATGGGATGGACGCGACCCGCGCCCGCTATGTTTACCACCCCTTGTTGCTGATTGAGCCGGGAGACTGGTTCACCCGCTATTTTGAATATTCCTACAACCGCAACCTGATCAACCGCGAAAAATTCTACCATCCCGCCCAAGGCATGACCCGCGGCGAGTTCGCCGAGATCCTTTATCGCCTAAAAACCATTCGGGAATCCGGCGAGGATTCCTACAACCAAACGGACACCCCCTATTCATCCGAATACACCATCACCATTCCTCGCCTCAACATCATCAATTTGGATGTTTCCTTCGCGGACCCCTTCGACCCGCAGGGAAGCCTTGGAATTCTGCATGACGGACTGGGCCATTATCTTTCCCCTCCAGGAACCGGCCACAAAATGGTGCTTTTCGGCCACTCCTCGGGCTACAGCTGGGATAAATCCCCCTACAAAACCATTCTCACCAAAATCGACCAGCTCCAGGTGGGAGATATGATTTATCTCAATTACCAAGAAAGGGGATACGCGTATCAAATCAACCAAAAGGAGATCCGCCCCGCGACGGACATGAACCCCGTGATGGAAGACTACGGTTACGAGGAAATGGCCCTATACACCTGCTGGCCCCCCAACAGCATCGCCAAACGGTATGTGGTGTACGCGACGCCAATTTCCAATTGACTACCGATGGATGACCAATCGACAACCAATAGATGATCAATCGATTTTTTTCGGAGACAAATGTTCACAACCTGTCCAAACAATGTGATTGGGCCTGTTTTGGATGTTCAATGTTCATAAATGATTGATCCGAATTCAGAACTTTTCCAACTTTTCCACATTGAAATATTAATTTTGGCTTACTTAAGCCATTTTTAATCTAAAGGCGACAACACTTGCTTTTGCACACTTTTGCACATTCATTCAGAAAGTTATGCACATTTATTCCACTTATTTGTCCAAATTGATGTCTATCATCTATTTTTGATTTTTATCAATATTTTTCTTTCTAAAGGCTTGTCTTAGACATTAAGTCCAAATTTTCCCCTTACCCCACCCTCCCATTGTCCATTTATAGTTTTTGGCTTATCTAAAACAAAAAAATATCCTAAACATTTATTACTATCCTGGCCTATTTTAGTCAATCCCCCATGATGATGACGAAATAATTAAAAAGAAAATAATTTCTTATCAAATTCATTTGCCAAGGGGCAGCCAAAACAATAAAATAGGGGCATAACAAAAAAAGCTGCAAGCAAATCTTCTCAAAAATTTGTCCTATTTTTTTAATACTAGACAATGCGTTTAAACTGTTCACAGAAAGATCTCTCCAACGCCCTGAGCATCACCAACCGAGCCGTGGGGGTCAACAACACCCTGCCGGTCCTGAACAACGTGCTCGTGAAGGCCGAAGGGAAAAAGCTTTATTTCACGGCCACCAACCTCGAGATCGCCATCAGCTACTGGATCGAGGCGGACATCGTGAACGAGGGGGAAATCACCATCCCCTCCAAGCTGCTCACCAACTACATCAATTATTTGAAGGATGAGAAGGTGGATGTTTCATTGGAGGGGGGTGATAGTGTTTTGGTCAAAACATCGGACTCCAAAACCAAGATCAAGGGAATCGCGGCCACCGAATTTCCGACTATTCCCGTGGTCGAGAAGGAAGGGGGGTTCACCGTTTCCTCCCGCGATCTTGAGGTGGCCATCAAGCAGGTTTCGTTCGCCGCCTCGCTCAGCTCCACCCGCCCCATTCTCACCGGCATCTATTTCGAGATCGGCAAGGACAAGCTCAAGATGGTCGCGACCGACAGCTACCGCCTCGCCGAAAAAACCCTGAATATCAAAAACTCCACGGGCGACACCACCTGCATCGTCCCGGTCAAAACGGTTTTGGAATTGGGATCCATCCTTTCCATGATCAAGGAATCCAGCGACATCGAGGTGACTGTTTCCAAGAACCAGATTTTCTTCAGCTTGGCCAAAACCAAGATCACCTCAAGGCTGATCGAGGGCCAGTTCCCCAACTACCAGCAAGTGATTCCCAAAAGCAGCAAGACCCAGGCAAACCTCAATATTTCAGAACTCAGCCTTGCCCTCAAGCGCGTCAATTTGTTTGCCAAGGAGAACAACAACAAAATCCTCCTGAAACTCGGCAAGGAAGGGATAAACATCACCACGGACGTGACCCAATACGGCGTGGGCGAAGTGGAGGTAAAAGCCAAGGTCGAAGGAGAAGACAACGAGATTGCCCTGAATTCCCAATTCATGCTGGATGTGCT
>CAZURX010000104.1:0-4836 GCA_964623015.1 uncultured Candidatus Peribacteria bacterium | reverse complement strand
CTCCTCGAGCGTGCGGCTGTAGCCGTCGACGAGGCCGAAACGGAGCGAGAGCACGCGGCGCTCGCGCTCGGTGAGCGAGTCGAGCACGTCGATGATCTTTTCGCGCAGGAGGGAGAACGCCGTCATGTCGTACGGATTCTCGGCGGACTTGTCCTCGATGAAGTCGCCAAAGCTCGTGTCGTCGCCGTCGCCGACCGGCGACTGGAGCGAGATCGGCTGCTGCGCCATCTTCATGATCTGCTGCACGCGCTCGACGGGCAGGTTCATCTCGTCGGCGACCTCCTCGGGGGTCGGCTCGTGGCCGAATTCCTGGAGGAGTTGCTTCTGGACCTGCATCACCTTGTTGAGCGTCTCGATCATGTGGACCGGGATGCGGATGGTGCGGGCCTGGTCGGCGATGGAGCGGGTGATGGCCTGGCGAATCCACCAGGTGGCGTAGGTCGAAAACTTGAATCCGCGCTTGGGATCGAATTTTTCGACGGCGCGGAACAGGCCGATGTTGCCCTCCTGGATCAGGTCAAGGAATGAAAGGCCGCGACCGATATATTTTTTGGCGATGGAAACCACCAGGCGAAGGTTCGCCTCGGCCAGTTTCTGCTTGGCCACCGGATCCCCCTTGGCGATGCGTTTGGCCAGCTTGATCTCCTCGTCGGCGGTCAGCAGTTCCACGCGGCCAATCTCGCTCAGGTACATGCGAACCGAATCGTTGGCGATCTCTTTGAGGTTGGCTTGTTTTTTAAGATATTTTTGGTCGACCTCCTCTTCCTCCTTTTCCTCCTTTTCTTCCTTGTCGTCCCCATCCTTATCGTCCTTTTCGTCCTCGTCGTCCACATATTCGTCGAATTCGGCCAAAACGCCCCCAAGATCCTCATCGTCCATTTCAGGCTCCTCATCCCCCTTTTCCTTGCCTTTTTCGGCCTTCGCTTTTTTGTCTTTCTCCCGCTCCTTTTTCCCCCAAATCAGGTCGTCCTTCACGTCAATCACCTCGATGCCCAATTCCAAAAAGAGCGTGTAGATCTCGTCAAGCAAGATCACATTTTCTTCGATTTCCGGCATCGCCTTGAGCAGTTCCTGATGCGTCACAAACTTTTGCTCACGGCCCTTTTGGATGAGGTGGCGGATGGCTTCGGGATATTTTGCGAGCGTAGAATCATCCGGCTGGGCGATGAACTTGTTCTGGATTTTTTTTGCCATAGACAAATGAGGACTAATGAAACGATTGGGGGGGGCGGAACCGATCGAACTTATTTACCGCTTTACGGACAATTTTAAAATTTCATTGTAACGGCTGAGCAGGGATTTTTTCTCGTCGGGATTCTCGGCGAGACGGATTTTGTACTCGACCTCCTTTTGGATGTTGTAGAGGTTCTTCCGGTTGATCTCGTGGATCAGTTTCCGGACCTCTCGAGTTTTCGTCTCATCCGTGAAGTCGGGGTATTCCTCCTCGACCAGCAGGCTCAGTACCTCAATTTTTTCTCGATCCTCCTCTGGAAGCACCTCCTTCAGATGCGCAAGGTCGATCGAACTTTCCCGAGTGTACACTGTTTTGAGGGCATTGTAAAACCGTTCCGTGTTTGGGTCGAGGGGAATAGTGTCGATGAGCCCATTCGCCACCTCGGGATAGCTTTCCGGATAGGAGAACACAAAGCCCAAAAGGTATTCCTCCCGGCTGAATTGCCCGGCCTCCTTTTTTTCGCTGGCCGTCGAAGCCTGCGGGGTCATGGATTTTCGGCTTTTCAGGTTCCTGAGGTCGTTCCACAGGAGTTTGGGGTCGGTTCTGAGCAAGAGCGAAAGCCGGTTCAGGTGAATGCCCTGCTCCATCTCGCTTTTGGCGGTTTTGATGAAGGGAAGCAGAAAATCCAGGATCTGTTTTTTGCCCTGCACGGTTTCGGCCTCAAATTTTTTGGTCGCGTAGTCGAAATAAAAATCCATCACGCTGATCGGGTTCTCCACGGCTTTTAGCCAAGCCGCCGGATTTTTTTGGATGCATTCGTCCGGGTCCTTGCCCTCGGGCACTTGGATGATCGACAGGTTCACGTCCGTGAGCTGGGCCAGTTCGATCGCCCGAAAGGTGGCCTCCTTTCCTGCCGAATCGCCATCGAAGCAAAAGGCGATGTTCTTGGTGTAGCGTTGGATGAGCTTGAGCTGCTGCGCGGTGAGCGCCGTGCCGCAGGTGGCGACCGCGTTCGTGGTGCCGGCCTGGTGGGCCGCGATCACATCCATGTAGCCCTCCATGAAAATGGCCTGGTTTTTTTGCTTGATGCTTTCCTTGGCCCAGTTCAGCGCGTACAGGATCAGGCTTTTGCTGTAGGCGGGCGTCTCAGGGGAATTGATGTATTTCGGTTCCCCCTCGCCCACGATGCGGCCACTGAACGCCACGGGGTTGTCCTGGTTGTCGAAAATGGAGAACATCAATCGGTTGCGGAAGCGGTCGTAGGTGTTTTGGTCCGCGATGGTTCGCTGGCTGACCACGGCCGCGTCGATCATGTCCTTGCGGTCGACCCCCTTCTGGGCCAGGTAGTTCTTGAGCTGGTCGAAGGAGTCGGGCGCGTAGCCGAGACGGAATTTTTTGATGGTCTCTTCGGTTAGCCCCCGGTTCAGGAAGTATTCCTTCATCTTGGGATACTCCTCCAATTTATCCTGATAAAACTGGACGGCCCATTGGTTGATCTCGATGGTCTTGAGGCGTTGGTTGGCCACGAGCGGCATCCGCTCGGGCAGCTTCACGCCCGTCTTTTGGGCCAAAATCTTCAGCGCCTCCGGGAAGTTCACGTTTTCCACGAGCTGGGTGAAGCGGAAAATGTCGCCGCCCTGGTGGCAGCCGAAACAGTAGGCGATGCCCTTGTCGGGACTCACGATGAAACTGGGTGTTTTTTCGCTGTGGAACGGGCAGAGCCCCTTCAGATTTCGCCCGGCCTTCTTGAGCTGGACGTAGCCTCCCACCAATTCCTCAATGCCGATGCGGGCCCTTATTTCTTCGAGATGATCCATAATGCTGATGACCTAACGAAATACTGAATCCCATTGCTCAAAAATTTGAAATTCTAGGCACAATTCCCATTAAGAATCTAAAGTCTAGGCACGAAATCCTAAACAAAATCCAATATACAAAGTCTAGAGTACAAAATACAAACCAAAACACTTTTTTATCAATTGATTGATTTTTTGTTTGGCTTGTTTGGTTTTTGAAATCTGGAATCCGGATTTTGTTTAGAGCCTAGGGGTTTCGGATTTAGGTTTTTAGAAAAGTCGAGCATCCGACTTTTCGATATAGGTAATTTTTAAATGCGAATAGGCATTTGGCGTAACAACCCGTCCGCGGCTGGTGCGGTCGAGGAAGCCCAGTTGCATGAGGAAAGGCTCGTAGATGTCCTCGATGGTCTCGATCTCCTCGGACGCGGCCGCGGCGATGGCGTTCAGGCCCACGGGTCCGCCATTGAATTTCTCGATGATGGTGACGAGGATCTTGCGGTCCGTCTTGTCCAAGCCCACCTTGTCCACGCCGATCAGCTTCAGGCTTTCGTGGGTCAGGTTCAGATCCACGACATCCTTTCCCTCCACAGCCGCGAAGTCGCGGACGCGCTTGAGCAGGCGATTGGCGATGCGGGGCGTCTTGCGGGAGCAGCGGGCGATTTCCTGGATCGCCTCCTTTTCGGCTTTGACATCAAGGATTTGGGCGGATCGGTTCAGAATGCTCTCCATTTCCTTTTCCTCATAGAAATCGAGCTGGAAAATGTGCCCAAAACGGTCGCGAAGCGGGGAGGAAAGCAGGCCGGCCTTGGTGGTGGCGCCGATGAGCGTGACTTTGGGCAGGCTGATACGCATGGAGCGCGTGGCCGGTCCTTTGCCGATGATCAGGTCGAGCGCGAAATCCTCCATGGCCGAGTACAGGATCTCCTCCACTTGGGTCTTGAGGCGGTGGATTTCGTCGATGAACAGGATATCGCCTTCCTCCAGGTTGCTGAGTATCGAGGCCAAGTCGCCTTGCTTTTCGATGGCGGGACCCGAGGTGGTCTTGATGTTCACGCCCATCTCATGGGCGATGATGTTGGCCAGCGTGGTTTTGCCCAGGCCTGGCGGGCCGTAGAGCAAAATGTGCTCGATGGGCTCCTTCCGTTTTTGGGCGGCCTGCATGGCGACCTTCAGGTTTCGCTTGATGTCCTCCTGGCCCACATACCCCGTCAAAGCCTTGGGGCGCAAAGTGACCTCGAGTTGCTTCACATCGCTCTCGATCTCCTGGGTGCTGGTGATGGGGTCCTTTCTCTCTATCATTTGTTGGCTTGAAAAACAAAAACTGAAAAACTGAAAATTTTGTAAATAAATCTCAAATCAGAAATTTTAAACACGTTTGATATTTAGAAATTAGCATGTTTATTTAAAAATTTTGAGTTTAAAAATTAAAAATTTTCTTTTAGGTGGTCATTATAGGAACAAACCAAGAGTTAGGCAATTTGCTTTTCGAGAGGAAATCTGCTATAATAATTAGATTAATTTTAATAAGAATCAATGACTCACGATTTCCAAGACAAAAATATCGGTGTTGGGTGGGAAGAAAAACGATTTGTTTTTTTGGGCGAGAAAATCCCTTCCGGAGCACCCAATTTTGAGGCGACCAAAGGAATTGGCAAATTGAGGCACACCGCTTCAAATGAAGCCGAAGACTCCATCCGCAATCCAATTGAGGAAGATGCCGATGCCGCTGCGGCGGAGCAGGGTGAGGAGGAAAGCATCCCCCCAGTCCAGGGAACCAAAAAGAAAAGGGCTCAAAAAGGGCTTCGTCGCGCTTCAAAAGAAGTCCATGTCGCTAGCCTTGATCCCCGCGCCAATTCAGGCCAG
>CAZURX010000103.1:2118-4840 GCA_964623015.1 uncultured Candidatus Peribacteria bacterium | reverse complement strand
CTCTTTTACTTCCGGAACTACAAATGAAACCCACAGGCCTACGTTACAGTCCTATCAGAAAGGTTGTTTTTAGAGTGCGAAAGGCGTAAACTGGTAACGCTAAAAAATTCAAACCAATGCCCAAACGCAGACTCACCTCGGTTCGCTCTACCTCTCGCCTTCGCAAGAAGGATTTTCGGATTGAGCTGGAATCCCATGTGGCCCGCGAGGTCGGGGCCGTGGTTTACATTGGCCTGGCCGTCATTTTTTACCTGATCATTTCGGGAAGCGCCGGTATCTTGGGAAATTTTTTGAATGAGTACCTGCGTTTGATCTTCGGCGTCGGCATCTACGCCCTGCCTGTCCTTTTTGCGGCCTTGGGCCTCACGTTGTTCTTTTCCAAGCGGATCAAGTTCGATGCGGCCCGCTATCTTGGGATTTTTCTGTTTGTCTTTTCAGGCCTTGGGCTGGTTCACATGGCAACGCCCATGGAGACCATGCTGGACAGCGTGGAAAGGCACGGAGGCTATGTGGGTTTCGCGGCTTCGGTGCTGCTCCGAATTTTTATCTCCGACACGGGCGCCAAGGCGGTGCTCATTGTTTTGTTTGTCATCGGTTTGCTGATTACCTTTGAGATTTCGCTTCGGAAAATCATCGGTTTCTTTTTGCCAAGCCGTTCGGTTTCCGTCGGCATTCGTGCCCCCCACAAGGATCTGGGCACTGAATTGAACATCGTGAAGCCGAATCTGCCGTTGGAAAAGAAGGAAATCCCCAGCATGAAAAAAGAAAACACCCCCTTGATAAAGGGGGATGGGGGGATTCCGAAAAAGGAGCCGATCAAGCTGGCCATTCAGCGACCGAGCGAAATCAAAAAAGTGCCGGAAATGAAGCCAGTGAAAGAGGCGGATTACAGCCATTGGCAGCTGCCTTCGCTCGATTTGCTCAGCAACGCCACCTCGCAGGTCTACGCCAGCGACAAGGCGCTGAAGGACAACGCGGAGCGAATCCAGGGGAAATTGGCCCAGTTCGGCATCGACGTGACCATGAAGGATGTGAACATCGGCCCCTCGGTCATGCAGTACACGCTCCAGCCTCATGAGGGGGTGAAACTGACCAAGATCACCGCGCTAAAAGATGATCTCGCCTTGGCCTTGGCCGCGAAATCCATCCGTATCGAGGCGCCCATCCCGGGGAAGTCGCTGGTGGGCATCGAGGTCCCGAACGAGAAGCGCATGGTGGTGCATTTGCGCGAGATGTTGGAAAGCGAGGAATTCAAGAGTGTCGGCTCCCGCCTCTCGTTGGCGGTCGGGCGCGACGTGAGCGGAACGCCCGTGATCGACGACCTTTCGTCCATGCCCCACATCCTCATCGCCGGGGCCACGGGCTCGGGCAAGTCGGTGGGCATGAACGCCTTCATTCTTTCGCTCCTGTACCAAAATTCCCCCGAGGATCTCAAGTTCATCATGGTGGATCCCAAGCGCGTGGAGCTCACGCCTTACAACGGCATTCCGCACCTGCTCACGCCTGTGATTACCCAGGCCGACAAGGCGCACACCGCGCTCAAGTGGGCCGTGGCCGAGATGAACCATCGCTATCAGGTGTTCGCCGAGAAGGGCCACCGCAACATCGAGGAGTACAATTCGGCGGAACCCAAGCGCATGTTCAAGATCGTGATCATCATCGATGAGCTCGCGGACCTTATGATGCAGGCCAACCGGAAGGAAACCGAGGCCGTGATCTGCCGCATCGCCCAAATGGCCCGCGCCGTGGGCATCCACCTCATCGTGGCGACCCAGCGCCCCAGCGTGAATGTGATCACGGGCGTCATCAAGGCCAACATTCCGGCCCGCATCGCCTTCACCGTGGCCACGGGGGTCGATTCCCGCACCATCATCGATTCCATTGGCGCCGAGGACCTGCTGGGCATGGGCGACATGCTCTACATGCCCGGCAACATCGGCCGCGCCATCCGCGTGCAGGGCGTGTACGTGAGCAGCAAGGAGGTTGAGCGCGTGACCAACAAGATCAAGCTCACAGCGGAGCCGGCCTACGACGAAACCATCACCGCCCCTGCGCAATCCTCAACCATGGGCGGGGTGGACACAGGCATGGTGGGCACGAGCAACGAGGGCATGGGGCAGGACAACATGTACAACGAGGCCAAGGCGATCATTCTTGAAACAGGGAAGGCCTCCGCCTCGCTCCTCCAACGCCGCCTTTCCGTGGGTTACGCCCGCGCCGCCCGCCTGCTCGACATCCTCGAGGAAAACGGGGTCATCGGCCCCTCCAATGGCGCCAAGCCGCGGGAGATTTATGAGGGGAAGGATGGGGAGGCTTCCGAATAAATCCAAAATCCTAGATTTCTCGCCCAAAACATCCGAAACTCTAAATGCCTAAATCCTAAACAAAGTCCAAATTCCAAAGCCCAAAGTTTAGGCATTGCAAACGGAACATCCACACGTGAATTCGTGGAGAGGCGAATGGTTAAAGTTTGAACTCTGTGCTCTGGATTTTAGGATGTTTGGATCCTGTTTAGGATTTAGGGTCTAGGATTTGGAGATTTTGAAAGCCAGGCTCTTGCGATTAAGGTTTTAGAAATTATGCATAGATTTTATCTCCCCACCATCAGCTTCCAGTCCAATCGTCTTTCAATTGGCGATCCCCGCATCGTCTTTCAGGTCACCCGGGTGCTCCGCATGAAGCCGGGGAGCCAATTCTCGGTGTTCGATGGGAATGGGAAGGA
>CAZURX010000103.1:0-2108 GCA_964623015.1 uncultured Candidatus Peribacteria bacterium | reverse complement strand
AGTTCGAGGTTGCCGTACAAAGTCTGAATCCAAAGACCATTGTCGCCGAAAAGGGCGAAGAGGTCCATCGATCAACTGAGCCCAAGCTGAAGGTGGTCCTTTATCAGGCGATCCCGAAGAAGCAGGATGTGTTTGAGCTGGTCCTCCAAAAGGCCACTGAACTAGGAGTGTCCGAGATCGTGCCCCTTATTACCAAGCGGACAGAACGTCCGACTTTGGGCAAATGGGATCGGATGAGGACGATTATGGTGGAGGCGACTGAGCAAAGCAACCGAACCCGTGTTCCGGAGCTTAGCCAGCCTGTAGATTTTGAAAAGGCGGTCGATCAGCCCCATTGTTACATTGCCTATGAGTCGGGAAAGGAGCCTCCTTTGTCTAAAATGTTACCCGAAATCCGCAAGGCCGATACGATCCGGTTGTTAATTGGCCCTGAGGGCGGATTCGATCCCGCCGAAATCCAATTGGCGCTTGAAAAAGGCGCCAAGACCTTTGGGCTCGGCTCCACGATTTTGCGGACGGAAACAGCGGCCATCGCAATGGTGAGCCTAATCCTATTGTGAAGGAATGGCCTTTAGGTTTGGATGTTCGACAGAGTGGTAAAGTAGTACTTGACAAAATAGAAAAAGTAATTATAATATATACTTCACGTGTAAATATCTCAAATGAAGATTTATGAATTTTTGCCCATCCTCCCAATATGGCGGAAATGAAGCTCCGACATCAAGCCGTCGACTTTCGGATAGGCTGAAGGAAAAATTTGGAGGAAGTTTGCCCGAAGAGATAAGAAAAGAGATGGAGGTCGTGGATCTCCATGGATTTATGGCGTTGAAAATCAGGCGGGTTGTTAATGGAGAAATTCGCGGACCCAAGGTTCGGCAGGAAAATCTGTTGGGTTTTTTGGGGAGGGCGGAAGGCGCCGTGGCCGAAATATTTGGAGAGCTGGTCTGGAAATACGGCAACCTTGGATCCAAGGAGAAAATCAGGGAAATGTATTTAGAGTTCTGTGCGGAAACTCAAAAAATGAGAGAGGAGTTTATAAAAAAATATGGACTGGAAAACTAGTCCTTGTGTTTAGGCCGAAATGACGGCGGTGGCTTGTTTTATTTTTGTCACAAGCCCGACTTGGGTTGCCCGAGTTTCTTGTATGAGCCCAGGTCTCCGTTGTTTGGGTTTTTGTTGTCTATTTGCTCTTGGCCGAAATTGGAGATTTTTTTGTAATAAATGCTATTTTGATTGTTCATTTTTTCGTAATAGGCCCAGGCCACATTTAGGTTTCCGTCGGCATCTATTTCAATGGCAGGGAAAAGGTTCCACTTCAAATCTTTATCTTCAGTGGATTCCTCGACGCTTTCGGGTTCCTGACTTGGCTCGGCCAGCGGTTCATTTTCATCGTTGTCAGGGCTGGTTGGCTGGGGGGAGATTTTTTCGTTGGGGTCTTCGGTGGCAGGGTCTTGATCCTTGATCACATCAAAAACTGCGCCAAGCGGAGCATTGGAATTGTTTAAAAACTGGCCCAGAATCCGCCATTCCTCATTTTTATAGCTTTGCCAAACCACAACCGTTTTTCCATTTTTTGATCGCACCGAAGGCCAATCGGCATGGTTGAATTGAGTTTTGTTGATGGTGATGGGTGTCCCGCTTTTACCGCCTTGTGCACCAATGGCTTGTCCCATAATGTTGTTTTCCATCACTTTATAAGTCTTGTTTTGGGTCTCATCCGTCCACACGACGATGAATTTGCCTGCGTCGTTTGCCGTCGCATCAGGGTGGGTCTGGTTGTAGGCCTCTTGGGAATTGATCATAAAAACAGGCCTCATCGTCACCTTCGCATATCCTTTGTCAAGGACGCGTCCATAAATGTTCCATGTGCCTTTTTTAAACTCTTGCCATGCGACCAGGAACTGGCCTTTGGAATTCAAGGCAACCGTGGGGTTTGTGGAGAGCGTTGAGTCGGCCGAATCCAGTTTCACCTCCTTATTCTCAAGGGGGGCAAGTTCGGGATCGTATTGCCTCATATAAATATTTTTGATGTCATTGTCCCTCCCATCTTCGGAGGACCATACAACCACCAAGAATCCCTCGTCGTCCATCGCGACATCCGGCAATAT
>CAZURX010000102.1:0-4847 GCA_964623015.1 uncultured Candidatus Peribacteria bacterium | reverse complement strand
GTTCAATGAACAAAATCCCAGCAAGGTCGATTACGTCGTGGATCTTGTGGAAGGCAACAAGGTTTACCTATTTAAGGAAGGCAACCCAGCACCAGAATTTTCAAACAAACTAAAAAGCATCTGTTCCAGCTTTCGGCAGCCTGAAGGCGGAGGCGACCCGTTTGCGGCGGAACAAGAAAGAATTACCACGGTTAGACAAGGGGTGGAGGACACAAAAGACAAGTTGCTCAATGGTCAATTTCTCGCCATCGGCGAAGAGGTCCAAGACATTGCGTTTTTGGGAAACAACGCCGAAATCGTGCAAAACCTGATCAGAATGAATGGAAAATTCGATACGGCGGTCAACGCCGAAAGCATTGCCGCGGTCGCCCAAGTACGAGCTGCGGCTGAACGGTTAGGCAAAGGAGACCCGCATGCGACGGAACTGGCCAATGCTGCAACGTCAGAAAGATTGAGGAGCACCAATGTGATGGCGAAAATAGGGGATTTCCTGCAAATGATCGACATGCTTTTCAAGGAAGTTCCGCCAGATTGGGAGTCTGTTGGGCTCATGGCATCGGATCTGACCAACAACGAAAGCCCCTTGGCCAACATGGAAAGGGACAAGGCGACTTTCAAAGCAATTCTGGATGCGAAAAAACCGGCGCCGACCCTTGGCGATTTGCTGACATCCTGGAATGCCAGATATGGGACGGACGCCCTGTTCATCCCGACAAAGGCACAAAGGTCCGCGACTGGATTCAAAGAACCAAAATACAACAAGGAAAGAGGGCCAGCGGTTGAAAATTACCTGGTCGAAAAGTTGGGGCTCACCGCCAAGCCCACCTTTGTGAAACTCGAGGGCAATCGTATGCGCCTTATTTTAGCGGACGGAAACACTTCATTCGATATCAGTGGGACGCATGTGAAAAAAAACATCAAAGTCGGGGAGGGAAGGTGGAGTTCCACAGGTGGCGATGGCGATGCATTCAATAATCTGGCGGAACTTGCAACCTTTATAAAAGGGCCTGCGCAAGCTGGGGAAGCAGTGGCCAGCGCCGCGCCCGAAGCAAGTTTCGACCAAGCACAATACGAGGGGGTTCAAAATCAATGATTAAAAATGTGAATGTCGCCGGGCTTTCACCCCTGGGCAAACTGGTCAAAGAACTCGGTCTGACAGATGTGCAAAAAACAGGCGGTCAAAAAGCGATCGACACTAGGAGGGTAGAACTTATTGTGACTAATCTTAAGACCCCAGCGATACGAACAAAACTGGATGCCAATACCGCCTTCGCAAGCGCCAAAACAAATGAAGGACTACGGTCAACCCTAAGGGGGTTGTATGGCAAACCAACAGATATTAGAAACAATAAACCGTCGCCAATTGGCGAACTAGCCAAAAACTTAGACGTAAAAGTCGTCTTGAAGAAAGGGATGAGTCAAGAAGCCATCGACAACGCCAGGGCCGATGCAATCTTGAAAAAACTGTCCGATCCGGCCTTCAAGACAAAATTTGATATTGGGCTCGCAGCAATGCAACAACCAGTTACCAACGAGCAAATCGCAACAGTCACGACAGGTCAGCAAGTTGAAAAAGTAGTCCCGCCTGTTGAGCCTCCGCCAGCGGTTGAACCGCCACCGCCCGTCGCGCAAACTCGAGAAAATGCTGAACCACAACATAAAATGAATTCTGGGGAACGCTATATGGTGAATGTGAACGAGGTAGTTATTAAGGGTTTGAAGGGAAAATTAGATCAGCTCAGAAGCGAAGTTGAAGATACGGATTTCGCAAGAATTGAAAAGGCAGTTCAGGCCAAGATCGATGAACTGGTTAAAGCCAATGAGTCATTGAGATCAGGAAAAAGAAAGATGCCAGATCACCCATTAACATCAAATGCTCAAGCAGATGCTGAAGGTCAGACCGATCGATTCATCAGCACTCTAAAGCCAAAGTATAAAGCTGGTTCTGGTTCTGCCTCTGTCGCATCAATCGCAAATGAATTATAAATGTAAAAAATAAATAATCTGATTAAGTGGCTGGAACAACTCAATACACTACCGACTCTCAAATCGAGAAAAGGCTGCGGAATAGCCATATTTCGCTTGACCAACAGCGCGACCTCGGACCGCTGATTCCCGCCATGACCGAAGCGGAAAGGCTGGAATTGTTGAAGCTGATCGAACGGTCCAATCGGGAACTGGGCCACAAGCGCCACGCCAAACGCCACTCCCATCGGCTGCTGGTGATGGGCATTGTCGGATTGGCCATTCTGGCCGGCCTGGCGACGTTGGGGCTGTCGCTGATGGATTGATCATAGGAGAAAACGAGGAATAAAGGTTGTCATAACCGACCTTTTTTAACATGAATCTCGAAATTCATTCACCTCTCAAGATAAGAATTTTATTCCGACTGACATGCAACACTTTTTTCATTCCGACAGACCCCGAGCGGGGCCGAGGGGGAGCGGAGGAATCCCTTGGCTGACACGGATCGGCAAAATGGATAGGGATTCCTCGGCGGGGCTCGGAATGAAAAAAATGGCCAGAGCAAGCCAAAAGCCTAATTTCGATATTCGCGTTTTTTACATTTGACATATAAATAACTATATGTTAAAGTAATCACCTATTAATCCCCTTTCATGGAGCGAATTGTGCCCAAAAAAACCGAATTTAAGTCCGAAAATGGTTCCTCGCCCAAAGAGGTCGGTTTTATGGATAACGCCAAAAAAATCATGCCCCGATGGGCCTTGTGCGTTGCCCTTGCCGGCGTGATGGCGCCTTCGTCAAAGGCCCAGGCGGCCGAACAGACGGCCCAGGTGGAGACCGTGATTGGACAAAACCTCAAGTGCTTCGCCATGGGCGGGAAGACCGCCGACCAGGCCGCGCAGGAACTCTTCGTGTCTAAGTTCAAGGTGTCCCCCGAGGCGGCGAACGTCCGGCTTGTGATCGTGAGCGGCCCCACGGGCCCCCTGGGCAGCGTGGAGTTCCTGGTGGAGAGGAGGGCGGCAGAGAAAAAAATAGAAACCGGTTATCGGGTTTCCTCATTTTCACCGGAATCCGGATATGCGAGAGGGTTTGCTGTTTTCGAGACAGAAGAGCCTGCCAAGGCAAGGGAATATGCCTTGCTGGTCGTCTCATCGGGCCTAGTCCAGCGTAATTGGGCGATCTCCAAAGCCGACCTTGAAAGGGATTTTGACTTGAAAATCGAAATGATGTTCGGCGCCAAACCTCCAAAACAAATTTACAAAGTCACATGGTCCATGAAAGAGGCTCCCAAACCAAAAAATGAGGAGGCGAAACGCCTTATCACCGCGGAGGAAAGGCAATTATGGCTAAAAAAAGATCAAGCAATGGTTGCTGAATTAAAAAAAACTTTTGAAGAATATCGTCTTAAATATGGTAATCGTCCTGCCTTTAGTAGCTTTGAAAACGGGGTAAAAGAAAAAATATCTAAATTAGAAAAGGAAATTTTGGAATTAAAATCAAACAATCCACTATGGGGGTATTATGAACTAAACGGCTCCCCAGAATTTCTTGGTGAGGCGGTCGCAGGAGTCATTATTGATGAAAATGCGAAAAATCTTTTGACGGCTGATGAAAAAAGAGAGCGTGCGCGCTCGAAGATGCAACGCAATGTGGCTAAGCTTGGCGTGCCTAGGGTTTACCCGCAAAACGATGTCGGTCAAGCAGCCACCATTGATATGCCCAGCACTGCGGGGGGCGGCCAAGTCAATATTGGCAAAAAAAAGGTTGATGCGATTGTTCCTCCGGCACAAACCAACGAGGAGAACCTAATCGAAATCGGAACCGATGCCCAAAACTCTGCAATGAGGTCAAAGCTGCAAAAAATTGTGAAAACGTGCTATGACAATGTCCTTAAAAGGAATCCCACGCTAAAAGGGAAATTAGTATTAAGTTTTATGGTCAAAAAAGATGGATCAGTGGGTCTCATCAATTTCAAACGCGGAAATGACGTTTTGAAAAACGATGATCTAGAGCAGTCGATTGCCAACCGCATCGGCAGGCTGAGATTCGCCAGGCAGAATGAAGACACCCCTGTGGAGTTCCCGATTTTACTCACGGGCGGATCCGAATTTTAAACAATCTTGGCGAACCGTCGCTTCCCCGCCTGCACCACCATCCCCTTCTTCAGATGGATGACCTTCGCGATGTCCTCGATCTTTTTGCCGTCGATCTTCACGCCGCCTTGCTGGATGAGGCGCTTGCCTTCCGCCCGCGTCTCGATGAGTTTGCAGCATTCCAATAGGTCGATGATGTTTCGTTCGCCATTCATCTTGAAATCCGGAATCTCGTCCGGCAACCCCCCCTTCTGGAACATGTTGATGAATTCCTTTTGGGCCTGCGTGGCGGCCTCGGCGCTGTGGTACAGGGTTACAATCTCCTGCCCCAGGCGCATCTTGGCGTCGCGTGGGTTGGCGCCGTTTTTGAGTTCCTTGTCGATGGAGTCGATCTCCTTCAACGGCATGTCGGTGCAAATGGTCAAGTATTTGATGATCAGCTCGTCCTTCATGCTCATCACCTTGCCGAACATTTCTTTCGGCTCATCGGTCAGGTTGATGGTGTTGCCGTAGCTCTTGCTCATTTTTCGGCCATCCAATCCCTCGATCAAGGGCGTGGTCAGCACAAATTTGTCCTTCTTTTTGTAGATTTTAAGGAGCGTGCGGCCCGCCAGCATGTTGAACAGCTGGTCGTTCCCGCCAAGCTCCATGTCGGGCTCCATGTGCACGGAATCGTAGCCCTGCATCAGCGGGTACAGGAATTCGTGCAGGCCAATGGGCTTGTTGGCCTCGAGGCGCTTTTGGTACATGTCGCGCTCGATCATCTGCTGAACGGTGAACTTCTGGGCC
>CAZURX010000101.1:2567-4853 GCA_964623015.1 uncultured Candidatus Peribacteria bacterium | reverse complement strand
TAACTTTCGATCATTTCCTTAATACGGGGAATCTGGGCGTAAAGCTCGTCCGGGGCCTTCACGCGCGTGGCCTTGTACCCCTCGTGTGCCTCGTGGCGGAACGTAGGAGCCCGCTCATCAAATGTCATGGCCAAGTAATCCGGCCGCTCCAGCTCGATGATGTTTAAAAGCATGCTGGCGAAACCGAATATGGCGTTTGTCTGCTCGCCGGACGAAGTCTTGAGCGGCGCCTGGATCGCATGGTAGGCGCGGTGGATCAAATGGTTGCCATCGATGACGACCAATCGCCTTTCGCCTCTTCGCTTGGCCAACGGATCCTCGTGGGTTTTGTTTTCATTGGTCATTGGACATTGGTCATTGGAAATTCCAGAAAAGAGTATCTCACACCTCTGACGTTTCGGGCAATAATCCCCTAGAATTCGTGAGTGGAATATGCTATAATGTTTAGATATCTAAGAATCAATTCCATGCCCGACAACCGATTCAACCCGGCGTACGACAACAAGATTTTCCAGAAATTCAGCAAAAAAACCATCGCGAACAAAATCGAAAACAAGCGATTGTTCTGCGAGGAGGTCGGCCTGCCGTTCAACAAGAAGGTGCCCCTGCTTTGCATCACCTACCCGTTGACGGACAAGAACAACCTGGAAATGCTCATGGACGTGATGAACGGCATCATGGAGCAGCCCGTGGAGATCGTGCTCACCGGCATCGGCACCGAGAAATTCCAGAAATTCTTCACAGGTCTCGTGGAAAAGGACCACAACAAAGTGGCCATTGTGGAGAACAACGAGGACGAAAAGCGGAAAATCTACGCGGCCGCGGACATCATCCTGATTCCGACCCTGAGCGAGGAATGCGTCGAGGAGGCCCAGCAGGCCATGCGCTATGGCGTGATCCCCGTGACTCCGCCCAAGGACTTCGCCGTGGACTACAACCCGAACCAGGAAAAGGGCAATGCCTTCGTTTACCTGAAGGACAGCCCCTGGAGCCTGTTCGCGACCCTCATCCGCGCCCTGGAGAACTTCAAATTCCCCTACGACTGGAAAAACATCCAGATCGGCGCGATGGAGCTCGAATAATTCCAATAGAAGACCTAATTGAGGTCCCGGTTGAGGACCTAATAGAGGACCTGATTGTTTGGCGAATTAAATTTACTTACGATTAGGCCTTCAATAAGGTCCTCTTTTGCAACGCAAAAAGGTCCTCCATAGGATCCTCAATAGGATTTAGCGAAGCGTCCCCGTCCCCACCCCGCTGCTTCCGCTGTTCGCGATGCGTTCGATGATCAGGTTCATGAGGCCGGTGATTCGGTCCCAGGTGATCAGCGAAAGGAGGTCGAAGCCGAAAACATATCCCAGAATCTTCACAAGCGTCACGGAAAGGATGGTCACGATCAACCCGATGATGGCGTAACGGATGGTGTGGACCGCCTGTTTGATCTTGTCTTCCTGTCCGCCCGAAAGGATGAAGGAGATACCGCCGAAAAAGATATAGAACACCGAAAGGGTCCCCGCCAGCAAAATGGCGATGGCGACTCCCAAGTTCAGGAGGTCCACAACGTTGAACTCATGGCTAACGGAAATGCCACTGATATCCATAGGGAAAAAGGGTGACCGCGCAGAACTGTCTGGGCGCTTAGATATTCAGGTCGGGCTCATCCAGGATGCTGGATTTCCCTTCGGCCTCGTCTTCAAGTTTGCCCATGTCCACTTCTCCGCCTTCGGGCTCCACGATCTTCATGTTGATGCGAAGGTTGGTCTTGGCGCCGATGACGCGAAGCAGGATGCGGATGGCCTTGGCCGTTTGGCCGCTGCGGCCGATCACCTTGCCCATGTCTTCCTTGGAAACCTGAAGGGTGATCAGAACCCCCATGGAATCAACGGTCCGGGTCACGGAAACTTTCTCGGGCTGGGTCACAATCGACTTCACCACATACTCAACAAAATCCTTATCTGGTCCAACGGATGGGTCTTCCATAAATATGAAAGTTAAAGATTAAGAAGGAGGGGCGGAAAGGATTTTCGATGATTAGGCGGCCTTCTCCTCGGCGGGAGCGGGTTCGGTGGCCGGGGCGGGGGCGGGCTCGGCAGGTTTTTCTGAAGCCGCGGCGGCAGGAGCCGGAGCGGGAGCCGCCTCTTCTTCGCCCTTCTTCTTGCGGTCCTCGCCCGTGCTTCGGGCGAAGCGGAGTTGGAGCACCTTCGCCAGCTTCTCGCGGGCCTCGGGCTCCTTGGCGCGGTCAGCCTCCATCTGGAGCTTGGCGGCTTCGATGGCTGTGTCGTAGCC
>CAZURX010000101.1:0-2557 GCA_964623015.1 uncultured Candidatus Peribacteria bacterium | reverse complement strand
CGCATGGGGTCGATGAATTTCTCCATGTCCTTCATGCCTTTGGCCTTGAGCAAGCGGGCCAAGGTGCTTGAGGGTTGGGCGCCCTTGCTGATGAGTTCGCTGATGCGATCGGTGTCCACTTCCAAAATCCAAGGTTTCCCAAGGGGATTGTAGTAGCCAAGCTTCTCGATGAATTTGCCTTTCACGGGACGATGGTGGTCGGCCACCACGACACGGTAAAAAGGGATGTTCTCCCTTCCGGCACGCTGTAAACGGATTTTCAACACAGGATTTACGAAATTAGGTGCTAAAACGAATGCGACGGAATATTAATCGACCCCTGTGGAATTGTCAATCCGGATTTTTACTCAGGATTGACTCTGAGCCTGTCGAATGGGTCAATCTGGATTTTATCTCCAAGATGGACCCTGAGCGCTGAGTTTATCGAAGCGTCGAATGGGTCAATCCGGATTTTACCCAGGGTTTTGACCCTGAGCGGAGCCGAAGGCGGAGTCGAAGGGGTCAAACCATTTTATGACGATCTTTGAGACGGAATTTTCCCCATGGGAAGCCTTGAGCTTTTTAAGGAGCTGGGCCTGCACGCCCCAAAGCTCCTGCGAAAGAACTGGATTCTCGGCGCTCACATAAAGGAGTCCCTGCTCCAAACGATAGGCCCTCACGGCCTTGCCCGCCTTTGGCAAAAGCTCGACCAAAAGCGCATTGGCGTCGTGAAGGACCTGAGCCGACTGCGCGGAGGCGGACAGGTTGTGGGCGCTGAGCCGGGATTTGAGGAGTTCGTTTAGGCTTTCCATGGTCAGGAGTCTTGGATGGCCGAATTGTACACCTCGAGGACGGAGGAAGCCATTTTTCCCCAATCGAATCGGCGAACATGGGCACGACCGCCCTCGACCAGTTTTGACCTCAGGACTTCGTCGCGTGCGATTCGGGCCAAGGCCTGTTGCATTTCGGGGATGTTGTACGGATTGAAGAAAAGGGCATTCCCCTCCCCGCAGATTTCAGGGATGGACGAGGTGTTCGAGGCCGCCACGGGAATCCCGCACAGCATAGCCTCCAGGGGCGGAAACCCGAACCCTTCGTAGAACGAGGGAAAAACGTAGGCCAGGGCGTGCTGGTACAAGGCTTTCAATTCCTCGTCCGTCACCAAGCCGGTCAGCCGGATCTCGGTTTCAAGCCCCAGGTCACGGATGGTTTCGGGGACCTCGGGGTAGCGGGGGTTGGGCCGCCCCGTGATGGCCAGCTGGTATTTTCCTTCGCTTTCCTTCCACAACCCATGAAAGGCGTGGATCAAGCCGACCAGGTTCTTGTGGTCTCGCCACACGCCCGTGTAAAGGAAGTAGGGCTTGTGGAGGCCGAATTGGTCCGACAGGGCACCCTTCCCGATGCGGGTGGGCGTGGCGAAATGCGGATCCACCCCGTTGTAGATCACGGAAACATCCTGTTCGGGGATCCGAAACAATTCCGCCAGGTCCTTTTGGGTGTGTTGGGACACGGCGATGATCTTGCGCGCCTTTCGTGTGACGGTTTTGAGGACAAGGTGGTAGGCGATTCGCCGGAGCCAGTTGTTCATCTTCTTGCCCGGAAAAAAGGAAAGGGTCAAATCGTGGATCGTGACCACAAAAGGCCGATTGTAAAAAAGCGGGGCGTTGAAGTGGCAAAAATGCATCAGGTCCAGATTTTCCCGATTCAGGACCCTGAGAAAACTGGTTTGCTCGGCCAGCGAATAATGCGGAAAATCGGCCAAGACCTTGGAAAACCGAGGATTGGGCGGAGCAAAGCTATCGAAGGCCTCCTTTCGAAGAAAAACCACATACTCGTTCGCCGAATCCAAAAGCGCCAACTGGCGGATCAGTTCAAAGGTGTAGCGGCCGATGCCAGTGAAACCGGGCCCGTACATGCGGGCGTCGATGCCGATTCGCAAGGGATAAAGTTAAATGTTCGCAAGTATTTTAGCATGGGCTTTTGGTCGATCGCTAAGTATTTGGGTTTCCAAAGGAAAACCTAAGTAAGTGGAAAATTAAAATATATTCGCACAACAGATTTTGTACGGGATCCTGTGCCAAAAAACATGTTGGGTTTATTTTTTCTTTTTGTTTTCCGCTCGTGCCGCGGGGCAGGGGGCCCTGTACCAGCAGCGGTTCAGGGCCCCCTGAAAAGGCGCCCAATTGGGCAGGCCTTGCCCCCTCAAATTCCCTTCGCGAATTTCTCGGGGTCATCCTCGCTCCGCTTGGCCTTGTGGCCTGCGCCCCGCTCGTACCGGCCCGCCCGCAACTCATCGGGGGTTTATGATTCACCACCCATCGCGACACCCTGTCCCAACAATGCAGTTCAGCATAAACCCCCCGGTCCCCCCGATGCCGAGAATCCGACGGTTATTTGTTGAAAATTAACCAGCCACTCGCAGGATTTGAAAAATCCACCTCACGCCCTTGGATGTACATTGCCGATGGTGGGTAGGTAGGGGTCCGGGGAATATGACGGGCCCGATGCCAATGAAGGGTGCCACGTTGAATTTCCGTTCATATTCCCCGGGGTAGTGGCGAGCGGGCCGACCGAACGG
>CAZURX010000100.1:0-4859 GCA_964623015.1 uncultured Candidatus Peribacteria bacterium | reverse complement strand
TCGGAGGCGATTTGGGGATTCTGGGCAGGTCCAGCATCGTCCGTCTCGATGAGTTCGGCGGTGCCCCAGCCCACGCCCGCGGTGTAGCGGTTGGCCCAGATGTTGCCGCGCGTGCCGTCGGACTGCTCCCAAACAGCGATCATGTTGCCCGAAGAATCCGAGGCAACCTGTGGATTGCCTGCATAGCCCGCATTGTCCGTCTCGATTAGGCTAGCCGTGCCCCAGCCAACTCCGACGGTGTAGCGGTTGGCCCAGATATTGTCTCGCGTGCCGTCGGATTGTTGCCAAACAGCAATCATGTTGCCCGAGGGATCGGAGGCGACCTGTGGGTTAGTGGCATTCCCCGCATCGTTTGTCTCGATGAGCACTCGGCCTGCCCACCCACTCGATAGAGTATAACGGTTAGCATAGATATTCGATCGCGTGCCATCGGACTGGTACCACACGGCCATCATGTTGCCCGCAGGGTCGGAGGCAATTTGGGGCTCCAACGCAGCCCCGGCATTATCCGTCTCGATAAGGCCAGCCGTCCCCCACCCCTCATCGCACGTGGGCGCCGCATCGTCCCCCGCAGTCACCGCATTATCTTTGCAAATTGCCAGATAATACTGGCTGCCGTTGTTTTCCGTGGCCGTGGCTGTGAACGAAATGTTGGAGCCGACATTGGTCGGCGTGGTGGCCGAACTGCCACCATCCGAGGGGCCGGCGGTGAGGACGGGGGGCACATTTGTGACATTGTAGGATTGGGCATTGCTCGTCCCGGCATCAACAAGCCCATGGCTGTCTTTGAGGAACACATAAACGGGGAAGTTTCCGGAGGTGGCGAGCGACGGAACAAGGCCATCGGCCACGCATTGGGCACTATCGCCCGACTTAGCGCCCGAAATGGAGCAGAGCAGGGTGCCGCCCGTGCAGGTGTTGGTGACAGTGTCGAAGGCGGTGGTCGCCGAGGAGCAGACGTATGCGTTCACGGTGTCCGAAATGTCGGAATCCGTAACCTCCGCCTGCACGCAGGCGTAGCCGGAAAGATCGTCGAGAGCACCCGAGGAAGTGTAGCGAACGGCCGAAAAATCCATGCTACCCAGCTGAGTTTGACCAGCCACCACGATTCTACCGTCAGGCATAAGGGCAACGGCATTGCCAATGCTTCCTCCGCTCATGGTTGTTGTGACAACACCTCCAGTGCCGAAACTGGCATCCAGGGCGCCAGAAGTAGTATAGCGCATCACCACATAATCCGGGCTGCTGAAACCAGCGGCCACAATCTTGCCGTCGGGCTGGATGGCAACGCCATAAAAAGCCTCAGAAGAGCCAATGGAATAAGTCGCAATACCATCGCCATCGAACGAAGTATCCAAGATACCATCAGTGTTGTAGCGGGCAATAACAAAGTCCCAGATATAAGAACCGCTAGTGTCGGTCCACCCCACTACCACGATCTTTCCATCGCCATCAATCATCATGTCCTGCAGCTCATCGTTGTAAGAGCCGATGGGCGTAATCACCTTGCCATTCGTCCCAAATCCGGTGTCTAGGGAACCATTGGCATTAAACCGAGTCACGGCAAAATCATTATTGACGCCATTGCCGGCAACGCCAGCGAGCACAATTTTTCCGATGTTGGAGCCTGATTTGTAAATATCCACGGAAGTCCCATAATCCGCATATGAATTCACGTCCGCAGTAGAAATACCGTCAGTGTCGAAGGTGTTGTCCAGCGAGCCATCGGTGTTGTAGCGGACAAGGGCGAAGTCGTAATTGGAACCAATGTAGCCATACCCGCCAACGACAATCTTGCCGTCGCTTTGCAGGGCCACATCCGTGGCCAGGTCGGTTGCGGTTCCCACCGCGGTTGTCAATTTTCCATCTCCGCTGAAAGTGGTGTCAAAGGCACCAGACGACGTGAATCGGGCCACGGCGAAATCCTGGGTGATATTAGGAGCCTGCCCGACCATGACAATCATGCCATCGGGCTGGATGACGATTCGGCGCCCCAAATCCGTAGTGCCGATGGAAGCGACCACCTTCCCATCCGAATCAAAAGAGGTATCGAGGGTTAAATCGGCGTTGAAACGAACCAGGCCAAAGTCGGAGCCGGCTTTGCCGGACACCACGATCTTGCCATCGGACTGAACAGCGACCCCATAGCCATTGTCCGTTCCAAGTGAAACCCCAGTGGTGACCTTCGCGCTCCGGCTGTTCCCCGGATCCACGCTCGCGGAGGATCCGCACGTGGGCCCGATGGCCACGGTGCCGATTTCCGGCGCGTGGTTCACATAGAACGGCGAGCCGTTGTCATCATTCCCGCCCGAAAGGGTCGTACCCGAAAACGCGATTTCATCCGACGAGCCCCCTTCGTTCGCCGTAGGTTCGCTCATACCAATGGAATTACCGGATGCGCCAACGGCGGTGGAGTAAACATAAACAACGGTTCCCCGAGAAGTCATATACGAATTGGCGCCGGCTTCCGCAAGCTCGAGCGAATACGCGGCATCCGCTGCGGTGGAGGCATCCGCGGTATCGACTTCCGTTCGGCCACCTATGATGCCATTGTTGGCTGTGTCGAATTCGTAGGTGACCCCATCCAGTGTGATGTTGTCGCCGTCCTCCGGTACTCCGCTAAACGAAAGGGTGCCCCATGCCCGGCCGCCATTGCCGTTGCTGTTCGCGGGATGGCACGCCCCTCCGCCCGAAACCTTGTCGCACACAAAGCCGTACCATGTATTGGATTCGGGGTCGCCGCTTTGGGCAGTGTACGAAGCGGTGGCCTGCGAATCGCTGGCCGTGGCCAAGCTTATGCCGAAGGTCTGGTCCGTGGCGCAGGTGGGCGCGGCGTTATTGCCTGCCGTCACGGTATTGGTCTTGCAGACCGCCAAGTAGTACTGGTCGGAATTGAAGTCATTGGCGGTTCCGGTGAACGACACATTCGACCCAACATTGGTCGGACTTGTGTCCGTGGATCCTCCATCGGAGGGTGGCGCGGTGAGCACGGGCGACTGGTTGCCAAGGTTAAAGTTGGTTTGATAGGAAAATACGGAAACGATGCCATGGAACACCCCCCAAGAAAGCGCGCATAAGGCGACCAGGATTGGAAAACCGAATTTTCGGGGAACGAAAGATTTCATTGGTCTTCACACATTAAAAAATCTGGATCATCAAGTTTAATATTCAGTTCCTGAGCAGGTGGAGGCGAGACTACCAGTGATGGTGGTTAAACCAGCGTAGCTCCCATAGGGCTGTGAAAGGGGCACCATGAGCTTCCAAAACAGGGTCTCGTCCGTGGATCCCGAAGTGTGATCGGGCCGTACAAGGACATTGCGGTTCAGACAGCCATTGGTTTCATCACCGGACGAGGCGGTTTGCACCAATGCGGTGCCATCGGTATTCCAATTGAATGTTCCAGACACCTGGTTGAATTTCTGGTACGACCGGGCAATGGGGTTGCTGGCGCAAGTGGGATAATCGGTGCAAAGGGGGGTGCCCTGCACCAAAACATCAACGGGCTGATTGCCCTTGTTCTGGAGCGTGATTGCTTTCCCCGACGAAGTTTGGCCTTGGTAAACCGCGCCGTAGTCGATCGAGGTTTCAGCCGAATCAATGGCCTGCAGGGCATTCGTGGCGATCGCGTTGGAGTCGGGCTGGTTGGTCACAACCCTCGGAACCCCCACGGTGCCGTCCGCGGGGTTCACATGGAGCTTCCAGGCGGAAGAATAGTTGGCGTTATACCACACCGAAAGGTCGCAGGTGGCCGTGGCCTGGTTGTCGGTGCCCGAGGTGTTGTTGGAAAGCGAACAAAACGAGTCGGTGTAGCAATCCGCCTCGCCAGGGGTGCATGTGCCATCCGTGAGGCTGGGGATGGCAACGGTGTCGTACAAATAACCCGTGACGGAATCCAGCAAATCCGTGTCGCCGTTGTCGTCCTTCACGGTCACGGTATAGGTTTTGGAAGTCGGGTTGGCGGCGGTCAGGGTAATATTGGAAACCGAGTAGTCTGAACTTTGCGTGATATAGGGAGGCACATCGGTTACGGAGTAGTTTTGGGTGCTCGATCCGGAACCTTGCATCCCAAGGGAGTCCACCGTGAACACATAGGTGTCCATGGAACCATGCGGGGTTGGGACAGGCACCAGGCCATTGGCCACGCACTGGGCGCTGTCGCCCGATTTAGCACCCGTAATTTTGCACAACGTAGTGGCACTGCATGCAGTGCCACTGAAAGAGTTGGTGGAGCAAACGTGCACGTCCACCGTATCCGAGGTATCGGAGTCGGTCACGCCTGTCTGCACGCAGGCGTAGCCGGAGAGGTCGTCGAGGGAGCCATCGGTGTTATAGCGGGCATAGGCAAAATAGCTAATGGCGCCGTTTGAGCTGCCCCATGCGAGACCAGTGGCAATGATCTTGCCATCGCGCTGTAGGGAAAGCGATTGGATATAATCGTTCCATGTACTCACAGCGGTAAAGACCTTCCCATCCCCATCAAAAGTTGTATCGAGCGTGCCATCGGTGTTGTAGCGCAAAAGGGTGAAATCGGGATAGTTGACCTCAACGCTGTAGCCACCCACAAGGATTTTGTTGTCAGGCTGGATTGCCACGGCGTTCGCATAATCATTATAGGGAAAAGCTCTGACAACGGTGATCACAATTCCATTTCCAGTACCGCTAACGCCATCAAAGGTGTCATCCAGCGTGCCGTTGGTATTGTAGCGGGCCACAACGGTGTCTTCGTAATTATCGGAATGGCCGACCACCACGATCTTGCCGTTTCCGTCGATGGCGATCGCCTCGATCTGATCGGAATTGTTGAAATTGGTGGTCACTCGCCCGTCGCCATCGAAAGTGGTTTCCAAAGCCGGGGTGGT
>CAZURX010000099.1:0-5055 GCA_964623015.1 uncultured Candidatus Peribacteria bacterium | reverse complement strand
AAAACAAAAACAAAAAACAAAAACAAAATTACGAGAGGCGAAATGCAAAAAAGGCCCCGACTGCGTCGGCTACTACGTCCGCTGCGACACGCCCGCGCCCGAATGCAACCAATCCAACGTGAGGTTCGACAGCTGCCACACCAAGCCGGCCAAAAAGTAATAGGGTGCCGGTCAAAAAATGCCGAAGGGCGGTAAATCACCATCCAAGATCATCCATCAGGTCGGCGTTTTGAGGATTTTCAATCCCCCAATCCCCCTTTATCAAGGGGGCCTATTTAACTTTCATGATTGTTAAATAGGCAAAATGGAGGTTCCCCTTGATAAAGGGGAAGGCGATGGGGATTGAGTTAAACCCCCGTCGCCTTTTTGATGTTCCGGATCTCCAATTGGATCTTCAGCTCCTCGGTCTTAAACCCGAGCCCCTTTTCGCGCACCAAACAAGCGGCCTTGTGCAGGCTTTCGATGGTGCCGGCGTCGATCCACTCGCCTTCCAGCCTTTCGGCCCTCAGCTCGCCGATCTCAAGATATTTCTTCACCAAATCCACGATCTCCAGCTCGCCACGGGGGCTGGGCTTTAGGCTTTTGGCGAACGAGACCACGCGGTTGTCGAACACATACAGGCCCACTTGGGCGAAGTCGGATTTCGGATGCTGGGGCTTCTCCTCGATGCTGAGGACCTTCCCGCCTTGGTCGAACTCAATGATGCCGAAGCGATGGGCGTCGGGCACCTGCTTGGCGAAGACCATTCCGCCACCCTTGAATGAGCGGATCGCGGGGCCGAAATCGTGGGTGAAGATGTTGTCGCCCAAGATCATGGCCACGGAATCGTTGCCAATGAAATCCTCGCCAATCAAAAAAGCCTGAGAAAGGCCCTCGGGTTTGTCCTGAACCTCGTAGGCGAACCGCGCGCCGAACTGCTTGCCGGAACCGAGCAAATTCACGAAATCCCCGGCATGGTCCGGCGAAATGATGATCAAAATATCCTTGATCCCCGCCCTGATGAGCGTGCTCAACGGAAAATAGACCATGGGCTGGTTGTAGACCGGGAGCAGCTGCTTGCTCGTGACTTTGGTGAGGGGGTTCAGGCGCGATCCCGAACCGCCGGCGAGAATGATACCTTTCATATCGTGGAACAGTGACAAGTGATAAGTGATAGAGTGATAAGTACCAAAACCAAGGCACTGAATTTTTTACTTATCACTTATCACTTTTATCACTTATTACCTCAAATTTAGGTGTAAAAGTTTTGAATCTTTTTAATCAACCCATCAACCTTCACAATTTCCGCGTCTTTCGCCGAGCGGTCCTTCCATTCGACCGATTCCTTCTCGAGGGTCCTGGATGATACTACAAGCCGAAGCGGGATGCCGATCAGCTCGGAGTCGGCGAACTTGGCGCCGGCGCGCTCGTCGCGGTCGTCGAACAGCACGGAAACGCCGGCCTCGCGCAGGGCCCCGTACAATTTCTCGGCCTCGACCCTGGTCGAATCGTCGGTGCCCAGCGAAAGCAGATGTACCTGGAACGGCGTGACGGACTTGGGCCAGCGGATCCCCTTCTCGTCGCTCAAAAGCTCAACCAGCGTGCCCATGATGCGGCTCGGCCCGATGCCGTAGCAACCCATGATGACAGGCTGGAGCTTGCCGGCCTCGTCGGCGTAGCGAAACTTGAACGCCTCGCTGAACTTGGTTCCCAGTTTGAAGATGTTACCGACCTCCACGCCTTTCTTCTCGACCAACGTGTCGCTCCCGCATTCGGGGCAGGTCTTCTGGTCGTCCAGAATCTCGCGATTCACGGCCACCCGGCACTTCTCGCAAGCGTACAAGTGATCCTCGCCGACCGGCGACACGATCTGGAACTCGTGTGAATACTTGCTGAACGCCCCGCCCGACGCGTAGGTGATGTAGGTGAGCTCGGGGTCGAACCCAAGGCGCTTGTAGATGCGGTAATAGGCCTCCTTCACCACCTTGTAATAGCGGTCCAGGTCGTGCTGGTCGCGGTGGAAGGAGTAAAGGTCCTTCATGCTGAATTCCCTGCCCCTCAAAATGCCCGATTTGGCGCGCGCCTCGTTGCGGAACTTGTTCTGGATCTGGTAGACGGCGCAGGGAAGGTCCTTGTACGAAAAAACATAATTCTGAACCAGCGGGGTGACCACCTCTTCGTGGGTGGGATTCAGGGCGTAATCCTTGTCCCCGCTCCCCTTGAGCTTGAACAGCACGTCCATGGCGTCCCATCGGCCCGTGGTGGCCCAGTTTTCCTTGGGCGTGAGCGCGGGCATCAGGACCTCCTGGCCGTCGACCGCATCGATCTCCTCGCGGATGATCTGCTCGATCTTGCGGAGCACCCTGAGACCCAAAGGCAGATACGTGTACACCCCGGCCATCTCGCGGTGGATGAATCCGCCCTGCGTGAGGAACTTGGCGTTCAGGGAATCGACATCCGCGACGCTTTTGGTGGTTTTGCTGAATAATTTGGAGTAACGCATTTTCTAAATATTACGAATTTGGAAATTTGAAACTCGAAATTGGATTTTCAAATTTCAAGTTTCAAATTTCGTTTGCTAGTTTATCGAAGTCGTGGATTGCGGACAAGTACGAACATTTCAGATTTCAGATTTCAGATTTCTGATTTATAATTCAACCAATAGGAATATATCGATAACCCAAACGAATTGTTTAAAAATTTAAAATTAAAAATTATAAATTATCTTTGGATTGTATTGGGCTTGGCCCTCTCCTCATTCGGATCGACCGCCCTTGCCCAAGGCGTCATTCCGAGCGCGCTCCCCTCGGGGAACGAGAACATCGGCGGAAGCGGTGGCTACTGCATCGGCCTCGCGGACATGATCCGCTCCGGCAATATCCATCTGTGGAACCTGCCGTGTTTTGTGAAATACTTCACCCAAACCCTGATCGGGATCGCGGGAACCGTTTCCGTGGTCTTCGTGATGATCGGGGGATTCAAATACATCGTTTTGGGCGAGGAAGGTAAGGCCAAAGCCAAAAGCACCATCACCCATGCCCTGATCGGCCTGGCCATTTCGCTCATGGCCTGGATCGTGGTGGATTTGGCGGTCCGTTTCGCGACTGAATAATGACCGATCAGAGCGCCTTTAGATATTCGGTGAAATCAACCGCGTCCAGAATTGTTCGGAGTTGGCGTCGTTTTTGCGCCTCGGGATCTTGGGTGACGGCCTGAGCCCGATCCAAGACTATAAAAAAGTCATCGATGATTTGATTCATCGTTTTCTTCGTCGTCAACCAGGCCATGGTTTCTGTTGAGGACGATGGCGATTTCAAAAGATCCCTAGCTTTGGCCGCCATTCGCCTGAGCGATTCGGTGTTGAGATCCTTTGGAACCGATGCCTCGGCCAAAAGCCTTTCAAAATGGGCCTGCAGGACAAAGATCCTCAAAATCCCCAACGATTCCCGCACCGCCTTGTTCATCCGATTTCGATTATGATAAGTCGTTGCGCTGAGCAACCGTTCGATCCTTGGACTCAAGGCCGCCGTATAAAGACTAAAGGGACGAAGAGGGGGTATTGTCAACAAGGGATCGGAAATATTCCTCAAAATATAATCGCGCTGGCGACACACGAGCGCCTTGTTTTCCTTAGGATTCTCGGGAATCCGCTTGGGAGTTTCCAACCTGGAATGGATGGCCTTGAAGGTGTCAATCAATTGGCCGAACACGGCCTCGGACCGCTCGATGGCTTCTCTAAGGGACTGTTTGTCCTCGGCTCCGAACTGCGATTTGTTGAAAATTTCGGGCGTTCTGCATTTCACGAATCCAATCACCTTGAGAAGGCGAGCGCACGTTGCCCCCGGGTTTTCACGGCCAAGGCGATCCTTGATGTCCACGATGGAGGCCAACGCCTGGGCCGCGGAATGCTTGAAATGATTGCGCGAGGCGGCGAGGGCAGCTGCCTCCTTGGCCAAGGACATTCGGATCTCCGCTTTCAGCGTTTCAGCGTCTGGATCGTTCTTTCGGATCGAGGAAAGGCGACGGTTCAGGCCCAAAATCCGTTCTTCGGCCTGAAGAATAAGACTGGTTTCGTTTTCATATCGGCGATCCACATGCAGGGTTTTTCGGTAAGCGGCGTAGGCGCAGTCAAACACCTGTAGGACCTTTCGATCGCTTTTCTCATCACCTTCCCCACGGAAATGAGCGTGCAGAATCTTGCCATCTTGATCGGGCCCGAACCGTCGGACTATGAGCAATCTGGGATTCAAAATCAGGTCGCCGCGCCTGGAATATCGTTTCATGGGCTCCGCCTCGCGGAACAATCTTTTGAGCCTAGGGATCGCGTCAGCCTTGCGGGCAAGTTTTTGGACCTCGGTCAGACCCAACGGAAGTTCCGCCAACCCCATCTCCTCGATAAATGCGTCCGGAATCAGGCGCGGATCCGCGATGCAGTGCTCAACCGATAAACTATCCCATGGCACCGAGCCATTTCTCGGAGTCAGCCGATGATCAAATGGCGCGAAAAGATGCTCGAAAGTTGAAAATTTGCAGTTGGGCTTCCTTGTTTTGTTTGGCCCAACCACAAACTCGCGTTGGACCACAGGGTTTTCGACTTGCCGTTGGATGGGCGAAAAAATGGCCAATCGGGCTAGATCAGCCCTCAAGTCCTTGCGGCGATTTTCCAAGTGTCCAATTTTTTCCCTGAGCTGCACCGACAATTGCCGGACCGCCTCAAGACGATTTTGACTGATGCCCAGCTTCTTTTTGGACCAAAACGCTTCGGCCTCTTTGGGATCGGAAACTGACAATTCCGTATAGCGCTCAAAGAACCCCATCTTGTTCTCCATGGTATTCTCACGGGACTCGACAATCCCCAGCGTCTTTTCCAGCTTCAAGCGCGTTGCCCCCAACTCCCTTTCGAGGTTGGACAGGGTTTTTTCGATTCGCTTGCACAATTCTGGATATTCCATAGTCGCAATTTAGGCCCATTTAGAGTTTATAATTATACATTTAATATATTATTTGTCTAGCCAATGAAAATAGGACTGTAACGTAGGCCTGTGGGTTTCATTTGTAGTTCCGGAAGTAAAAGAG
>CAZURX010000098.1:4820-5111 GCA_964623015.1 uncultured Candidatus Peribacteria bacterium | reverse complement strand
ATTCGGCGGGATAGAGGGTTTTGAAGCACAGGGTGTCGAGCTCGTTTTTGATGGCGTAGATACCCAGACGCGAGGCGATTGGGGAATAAACCGTGAGGGTTTCCTCGGCGATGATGTGCCGCTTGGACTCTTTTTTCAGGTGCTGGAGCGTCCGCATGTTGTGCAGGCGGTCCGCCAGCTTGATGAGGATCACCCGGATGTCCTTGGCCATGGCCAAAAACATCTTTCTCAAATTCTCGATCTGCCGTTCCTGCCCGTGCGCGGGGACCCGGCCTTTTCGCCGATCGCCTC
>CAZURX010000098.1:0-4810 GCA_964623015.1 uncultured Candidatus Peribacteria bacterium | reverse complement strand
AAGCCTTTCAGCAAAGGGGTAATGCTCGTGCCGAACAAGGCTTCGATCTCGGGCAGTTTTTTGTCCGTGTCCTCCAGCACATCGTGGAGCAGGCAGGCCACAATCGAATCCTCGTCGGGCCTTAAGGTCAGCAAAATCTTGGTGGCCTCCAGCGGATGGTGGATGTAAGGTTCCCCCGACTGGCGGGCCTGGCCTTCGTGCGCGTTTTTGGCGAATTCGTAAGCCGAAAGCACCCGCTCCTCGTTCAAAGACGGCAAATAGGATTTTGCCTTCTTGATGATCCCTTCGATCGTGGTCTTTTCAGACATTTATTAATGGGGCAGAAAGTTTAGCTCAAATTTTTCAAAAATTTAAAATTAGGATAACGCTAAACCCGACGATAGGGCCGAACGGAGAGAGTGATTGATTGGAGTGGTTTAGCGTAATTTCAATCATAGCACCTCCACTTTTGTTTGACAAAATGTTCGACAAAAAGTCGAACATGGGCTTCGCCCACAAATCCTAAAGCCTAGGCACTAGAACCTATTCATCCTTCGCAGTGTTGCTACGTAGAATGGAAACAAAATCCAAGATCTAAGGTCCAGAGCCCAGAGCACAAACGGAAACCATCAATCGATCAGTAATGCGGGAGCCGTTTGGGCTGTCTGGTTTCTAAGCTTCTGGATGTTTGGATTCTGTTTGGGATTTAGGCATTTCGATTTTAGGATCTCTTGTTGTAAGCTGGTTCTTGGTACATTGCTTAATGGAAAAATAAAATGATGAAAAAGGTACTTCTGGTCATCCTCGACGGTTTCGGCGAAGGCCCCAAAAATCCTGGCAATGCCGTGATGTTGGCCAACACGCCCAACCTCAAAAAACTGCGTGCCCAATACCCGCACGGCCTGCTTCAGGCCACAGGCGAGGCGGTCGGACTGGTCAAGGGGTCCATGGGCGGTTCCGAGGTCGGCCATTTCACCATGGGGGCGGGCCGCGTGGTGCCCCAGTTTTTGCTCGCCATCAATCGCGCCATCAAGGACAAGTCCTTTTTCAAAAATCCGGCGCTCAAGGGGGCTTTCGACCACGCCAAAAAACATGGCAAGAAGCTCCATTTGGTCGGCATGATTTCCGACAAGGGCGTTCACTCCGATGTCTCGCACCTGTTGGCCCTCCTTGATTGGGCGGCCAAGGAAAAGCTCAAGAAGGTCTATGTCCACTGCATCGCCGACGGCCGCGATGTGGAGGAGCGGAGCGTCGAACGGTTCATCAAAATGATCGAGAAAAAGATCGCCGAAAAAAAGGTGGGAAAGATCGCAACGATGGTGGGTCGCTATTTCGCCATGGACCGCGACAAAAACTGGAACCGCACCGAGAAGGCCTACCGCCTGATGACCGCTGGCGAAGGCGAGGCGTTCAAGGATCCGAAAAAAGCCGTCAAGGCCGCCTACGCGAAGGACGCCAAGCTCACCGATTACTATTTGCCCCCGATTTTGATCGATAAAAACGGCTTGGTGGAAACTGGCGACGCCGTGATCTTTTTCAACTACCGCACCGACCGCACCAAGCAGCTCACGTCGGCGTTTGTCGATCCCGATTTCAAGGAATTCTCCGCCAGAGGCGGATCCGCCTCTGGCGGAAAGCCCGCCATCGGCAAGGTCCATTTTGTCTGCATGGGGCCGTATTCGGAAATCGCCCCGGTGGCGTTTCAGATGGAAAAAGTCCACAACAACCTTTCCCAGTGGCTGTCGGGCCACAAAATCCGCCAGCTTCGCGTGGCCGAGACGGAAAAATACGCCCATGTCACCTTTTTCTTCAATTCCCAGGTCGAGCACGCCTTGCCGCTGGAGGATCGGATCCTCGTCCATTCGCCCAAGGTGCCGTCCTACGCCCAAAAGCCCGAAATGTCCGCCCCCGAGGTCACGGAAAAAGTGCTTGCCGCCCTCAAAAAGGGCGATCATCAGGTGATCATCGTCAACTACGCCAACGGCGATCTGGTGGGCCATTCCGGCAGCCTCAAGGCCACCATCAAGGCCGTCGAAACCCTGGACCATTGCGTCGGCGAGCTGTACGACCAGGCCATGTCGTCCGGATATGCCATGCTCGTCACCGCGGACCACGGCAACTGCGACGACATGCTGTATCCCAACGGCGACCCCAAGCCCGCCCATTCCATGAACCCGGTCCAATTTTTGGTCATGGATCCCGAACGCAAGATCAAATCCGTCAAAAACGGCGGCCTGGCCGACGTGGCCCCCACCCTCCTAAAACTCCTAGATCTCAAGCCCCCGAAAGAGATGACAGGAAAGGCGTTGGTTTAATCTTCAAATACAATCTGGTTTTGAAGGTAAAATTTAAGTAGTCGCTCACGATGTTTCGAAAAGACATAGGCGCCTGGGGCACAGTAGAGACTATTTTTATGTGAAAGATAATTTTCCTTCTTTAGGTATTTAAGTAATTCTTGACTCACGCCCAATGTATAACCCTTTTTCCCCATATGTTCGATAAACTGACCATGGGTAAAGATTCCGTTAAGTTCAAAAATAACATCTGCGGCAATACGATGTGGTGCCAATTTTTCTTTTGAAAAAAAGCCCGACAACAAATCGATCATTGTTCTTAGGTATGAGCGTAGATGGGCTTTTGCCATTTCGTTTTCAAGTGCCCGTCCTGAATAAAAATATCCGCGAATTGCAAAATTAACAAAAGGCGTAGGGTCTTTTAGATGAAGGCTTTCCATGAGAAAAAGAGAGGTGCTAGACTTTTTTAGGCCATAATACATCGCTAGTGACAAAGTCCTATCCGCCGAATAGCCGTATTGTCTTAGTAGCATGGACTCCAGCACGCGGGTAACACGCTTGTTGCCATTGCTGAAGGGGTGAATGGCATAAAGCAGGATATGAAACTCAAGAATGTCTACCAAATGAATTTTTTTTCGCCTACGAAGCTCTGCGATGAGCAAGTCCAGCAGGTGGGGAATCTGTGCATGGCTTGGGGGAGAATAAGTGCGGATTTTGCCAACCCTAGTGTCGTCCGAAGACCGAAATTTTCCAGAATGATAGCGAGAAACGCCAGCATCTTTGCAATATTCATCTAATCCAACCGTTAGTTCGTAATGCAAATTACGCAGGGTTTCAGTTGTTAGGTCATTAAATGTGATTCCACCAATCTTTTCTTCCACGGTTTTGACATTTTCGAATTCCAATTGATCATATTTTTGTTTAGATGACAAATTCCTATTTTCCCTGTATTTGATAAGGCGCGCCTCGATTTCAGGCAAAATGACTATTTTTTTACTATCTTGGAGCGTCAGATCGGAATCTTCAGCCGAAGAAATGGCAAATGATTCCTCCAAAACCATTTGTTCTACCACGATAGGTCGAATAGCCTTGTTTCGGGCTGGAAATGCATCAAATAATTTGCGTGCTTTTTCGATCAGGGTGTTGGGATAGACGATGGTTCCCAAGTGATGAAAGCCGAGAGCCGAATAGATATTTATCATACAAAAACTATAAATTTATCATAATTCTATCATAAATTTATAATAAGATAAATAGAAATTAGCCCCAGCTTCAGTCTTTATTAAAAATTTTATTTGAAACAGGGGTGGTTATTATTTTTTTCAAAACCCTGCCAATCCCTAATATATTTATATATAAATATATTCCCTTTGCGTTTGTATAAATTTTTGGTACAATCGTCCCCGAACACACCTCTCTCAAAACTCCGCCAAGGGCGGATCCGCCTCTGGCGGAAAAAATCAAAAATAAAAATTATAAAAAGATTTAA
Organism: uncultured Candidatus Peribacteria bacterium; assembly: GCA_964623015.1. GTDB lineage: Bacteria > Patescibacteriota > Gracilibacteria > UM-FILTER-43-11 > UM-FILTER-43-11 > FEN-1329. The sequence continues at coordinate 1,048 of CAZURX010000098.1, read as the reverse complement.
GCGTCTCATTGCCGGCCTTTTGGTCTCGATAATCCTGCTGAACCAGCTGGAGGTCTTTGCGGTGCAGGAAGCCTTGGCCCAAAGCAGGACGGTTCAGTCGGTTGCCCAGACAAGGTCTGCGGCTCCCGCTTCGCCAGCGGCCAAGAAACCGGCCCCCCGGCAAATGGGGTTGGCGGTCGTTTTGGTCGAAAACGCCTTGCTGGATGATAAAGCCGTCTACAATTCCCAAGGGGAAAGGATGACCCTGAAAGAGCGGATTTTTGCCTACGCGGAAAACATCCAGAAGAAAATGCCCCACACGCGGGCCATCGTGTTGGGGGTCGACCCCTCGGAATCGACCTTCAAGATCAGCACGGTGCTGGAAAAACTGTATTTCGATGGGGTGGGTGGAAAGGAGCTGGGGGACACCTCCCTTCGCTCCGAGGAGGAAAACCACCTCGTCGGCGTGGTGCTGGTGGGCAATGTGCCCATGCCCGTGGTTTACGACGAGGTGGGCGCGACCAGCGTGAGCATGTATCCCTATACGGACTTTGACCGGAAGCGGTATATTTACAATTACGCCACGGATCGTTTTGAGTTCAACTCGAGCGCCATCAATCCCACTCCGGAAATTTGGCACGGCGTGATTGTTCCCCCGTCCAAGGATGATGCCGTCCGGCGCCAGCAATTGGCGGATTTTTTCTATAAAAACAACCAATACTCGAATGGCAGGGGCGAATACGCCGCCTTTGACCAAAGGCTCCTCACCTACGACTTTCCCTCGGTGGACAAGAAGCTGAACACCATGGATTACCTCAGCTACAAGCGGAACATAAAATATTTGGAGGAGTTGGCGTTTGGACGCATCAGCAAGAATTTGCTTCGGATGATGACCCAGGAGTTTAGCGCCGAAGTTGAGCCGGAAAAGGCTCCCGAAGATCGCACGCCGCCGATCCAAGATGGGGATTTTTTGAGCTTTAACCAGTAATTGCTGGATTTCAGCACAAAGGGGTTCTTCAAAAAGCTTGAGAAGGCGATGACAACTTTACTAAGCAGCTAGAATACCGTG
>CAZURX010000097.1:0-5182 GCA_964623015.1 uncultured Candidatus Peribacteria bacterium | reverse complement strand
CGTCCATCCGTTAATCGTAATCGACTTATCTGTTTTAAGCCATCCTAATAGTCGTAATAGTCCCAAAAGTCTTAATAGTCGTAATCTATGCAGTTATACAACACCCTCTCCCGCCAAAAGATGCCCTTTGTGCCGCTCGACCCCGCGGAGGTCAAATTATACTGCTGCGGCCCCACGGTGTACAACTACGCCCACATTGGCAATTTGCGCACCTATGTTTTCGAGGATCTGCTTCGCCGCGCGCTTGAGTTCGAGGGTTATACCGTGAAACACGTGATGAATATAACGGATGTCGGCCACCTGACCTCGGACGCGGACGAGGGGGAGGACAAAATGCTGAAGGGAGCCAAGCGCGAGAAGAAAACCGTGTGGCAAATCGCGGATTTTTACGCCGAGGCGTTCATGAATGATATGAAGGCCCTGAATCTTCTCCATCCACACGTCACCTGCAAGGCCACGGACCACATCCAAGAAATGATCGCGCAGGTCCAAAAACTCGAAGAAAACGGGTTCACTTACCAGGCCGGAGGCAACGTCTATTTCGACACGTCTAAGCTCCCCGACTACGGCAAGTTGGCCCAGCTGGAAAAACAGCAATTGGAGGCGGGCAAGCGGATCGAGGTGGACCAAAACAAGAAAAACCCGCACGACTTCGTGCTGTGGTTCACCAAGTCCAAATTTTTGGCAAACCCCGAGCAGGTCGAGGGGGAGGACCAAGAGATGCAATGGGACTCCCCCTGGGGTCGTGGCTACCCCGGCTGGCACATCGAATGTTCGGCCATGAGCATCAGGTACTTGGGTGACCAGTTCGATATCCACTGCGGCGGCATCGACCACATTCCTGTGCACCACACCATCGAGCTGGCGCAGGCCGAGGGCGCCACAAACCTAAAGCCGTGGGTGAACTATTGGATGCACGGCAATTTTTTGACACTAGGCAAAAACGAGAAGATGGCCAAATCGGCCGAAAACTTTCTAAAGATCCAAACCTTGCTCGACAGGGGATATTCCGCCTTGGATTACCGCTATTTCTGCCTGAACGCCCACTACCGCAAGGAGCTGACCTTCAGCTGGGAAGGGATGGATGCGGCCAAAAAATCGTTGATGCGCCTACGGCAAAAGGTCGAGGCAATGGGCACCTCTGTGGGGACGGGCCATGGCCCGTCCATGGAAAAATTCGAAAAAGCCATTGCCGATGACCTCAACATGCCCCAGGCTCTGGCTGTGGTCTGGGAGGTGGTCGAGGATCCAAAGATCAAAAACGAGGACAAATTGGCCACAATCCTCAAATTTGACGAGGTGCTGGGTCTAAAGTTGGATGAGCCTATCGAGTTCAAGGTTTCAAACGAAGTCGAGAAACTAGTTCTCGAGCGCGACGCCGCCCGCAAGGCCAAAGATTGGAAAAGGTCCGACGAGCTGCGCGCCGAAATCGAAAAGGCTGGTTTTTTGGTGAAAGACGGGCCGAAAGGCACCGAAATCCAACCAAAATAAAAAACTGCTTTCCGAATCAACCTAAAAAATCATACGCTTCATTTCTCTTTTCAAAAAAGAAACATAAGGATAAAGTGTTTTCCTTTGTTTATTTGAGTATGCCAGAGACAAGAAATATTACGTGGACGGGCGAAAAAAAATTTTTAAGCGCCCAATGGAAAAAATGCGCCAGATATCGCACGTTGCTCAGGAGAGCTGTTGTGTCTTTAAAAGATTATGACGGAGCATCAGAAGACTGCGATTTAATCGAAAAAGCGGTTAGGGAATACCGTGAATTCGTTGACCAGGCGATCGCTGAAAAGAGGGGGGCATTATCAGAATATCCAGAAATGGACTGTGGATATTTTTCAAAAACCGAAAATGTCCGTCATGATCTGGGGGCGTTTGCAAATGTTTTTCAGAAAGAGATAAAAGACCTTGTGACCACCTATGTGAAAGGTATTTATGCGGTTTGCGCTAACGGTGAAAAATTGCAGTGGGGCACCTATCTGCAAAGGGCGACTTCGGCAATGGGGTTGGCTGAAAATGGAAATAAAACCCATGTGAGGAAAAGCGAAGCTCTTGCCAGACTAAAAGAAAAATGCGGAATTAGCATGCCTGATTATATTGAGCACTTAGAGATGGATGAAAATTGCTTTACAAAAATTGAAAATATCCGCCGTGATTTGCGGCTCATGGCGGATCTGTGCGGTGTCAGCCCGGAGGCTCTAACCGCGGGAAAGGCGATGGGAGTCGAAAGCATGCTCTGCTCCAATGGACGATGGATGAGGGGGCGCGATTATCTTGTTTTGGCCGCCAAAAAACTCAGGCTCGCCAAAAGCCAAGTCCAGGCAGAGGTTAAATGCTTTGAGGCGTTGGCAATGCTTAAAAAGATGTCACGGGTTGGATCGCAGGCCTAATCTAAAAAAATTTTACGTCCGAGCAAACAATGCCAAGTCATGGTAAGATTGCTCCCCATTAATCATTTTTTATGCCACGCTCCCACGAATTCAAGCTTTTTTCAGGATCATCCAATCCTGAGCTTGCTGAAAAAATAGCCAAAGAACTTGATAAGTCGTTGGGGGAAATCGAGCTAAAAACCTTTTCCAGTGGAGAACAATATGTCTCGCTCATGGAAAGCGTCCGCGACCAAATTGTTTTTTTGGTGCAGACTTGCCGCGAAGGACATGTGGACAAGGACTATATGCAACTTTTCCTGATGAGCAATGCGGCGGTCAACGCCTATTCCAGGAAAAGAGTGGCGGTGATTCCTCATTTTGGCTATGCCAGGCAGGACAAGATCCACAAAAAAAGGGAGCCGATTTCGGCTAGGCTTATGGCTGATTTGCTCAAGGCCAGCGGAGTGGACCACGTGATCACCTGCCAACTTCATTCCGATCAAATTCAGGGGTTTTTCGATGTTCCAGTGGATCATGTGAAGGCCCACAGTATTTTTGCGGATTATTTCAAGGCAAAAAACCTAAAAGATGTTGTTGTGGTTTCCACCGATGCGGGTGGCGTGAAAAATGCGAAAGAGTTGGCGAATCCGCTTGGGGCCAGGCTGGCCATCCTGCACAAGGAAAGGCCTGGACACAACGAATCGGAGGTCACCCATGTGGAAGGCGACGTAAAGGATAAAACGTGCATCGTGTACGACGATATGGTCGATACGGCGGGAAGCGTTTCCAACGCCCATGACGCGCTAAACAAACGAGGGGCAAACCCCGATATTTATTTGGCCGCTCCCCACGCCATTTTTTCTGGACCTGCGGTCGAAAGGATAAAAAAGGCTAGGTTCAAGGAAGTGGTTGTCTCCGATTCTCTTCCGATTGGCCCCGAAAAAAAAATAGCGGAACTTCAGCGGCTTTCCGTGGCTAGGCTTTTGGCCGAAAAAATCGCCAAAATTGTCGTTAGGCCACTTCCCGAAAAAAATATTTCTAAATAATAGGCGTGATGTTTGGGGATAAAAATTGGTTAGCAATTTGGCTCATTTGTCTTTAAAATGGCCATGGTTGGATTTCCCAACCAAAAACCAATATTCATTAATCAAAAGACTATGAAAGTCGCGATCAATGGTTTCGGCCGCATCGGCCGCCAGGCTCTTCACATTATTCTCAAGGAGAAGCGCAAGTTGGAGGTGGTCGCTATCAACGACCTCACCGACAACGCGACTTTGGCCCATCTGTTTGCGTTCGACTCCACCTATGGCCGCTATCCTGGGGTCGTGAAAGCCAAAGGCAAAGATTCCATCGAGGTGGATGGAAAGGTTATCAAAATCTACGCGGAAAAGGATCCGATTGCGCTCCCGTGGAAAAAGCTCAAGGTCGATGTCGTCCTGGAGTGCTCCGGCCATTTCACCGATGTCGAGGGGGCTTCCAAGCACCTGAAGGCGGGCGCCAAGCGCGTGATCATTTCGGCTCCAACCAAAGGGGACAAATTGGCCGATGCCAACATCGTGATGGGCGTGAACGAGCATGTTTTCAATCCGAAAAAACATTTCATCATTTCCAATGCCAGCTGCACGACCAATTGTTTGGCTCCGGTGGCCAAAGTGCTCAATGACACCTTCGGCATCAAGCGCGGCATCATGACTACGGTTCATGCGGCCACCAACGATCAGCGCATTCTGGATTTGCCCCACAAGGATCTCCGCCGCGCGCGCAGCACCCTGCAAAGCATGATCCCCACCTCCACGGGCGCGGCCAAGGCCGTCGGCTTGGTGATCCCCGAAATGAAGGGCAGGCTGACGGGTATTTCCGTCCGCGTTCCGCTCCCGACGGTTTCATTGGTGGATCTGACGGTGGATGTGGAAAAGAGGGCCACTCCCGAATCCGTGAATGCGGCCTTTGTGAGATATGCCAAGAAGAATCCCAAAATCATGGTGGTGGAAACCCGCCCGCTTGTCTCCAAGGATTTCCAGATGGATCCCCATTCCACCTCGGTGGATGCCCTGAACACCATGGTGGTCGGCGACCATATGATCAAGGTGCTTGCCTGGTACGACAACGAATGGGGCTACACCAACCGCTTGGTGGACCTGGCGGAATATATCTCTAAATAACACTGATTGAGGACCTTATGGAAGACCTAATAGAGGACCTAATTGCGACAATCGGGCCCTCAATCGGTCCTCAACGGGTCCTCAATTGGAAATATTATGAAAATAACCAGTTTCGGTGCCGCGCAGGAAGTCACAGGCTCCCAGCATTTGCTGGAGGTGAACGGCAAAAGGATTTTGCTGGATTGTGGCATGTTCCAGGGAAAACGCATGGAATCCTATGAAAAGAACCACAACTTGGGACACAGTCTTGGCTTTGAGCCGACCAGGGTGGATGCCATGATCCTTTCCCATGCCCACATTGACCATTGTGGAAACATCCCGACATTGGTCAAGGGTGGATTCAAGGGTCCTATTTATTGCACCGAGGCCACCGTGGATTTGTCGGAAATTATGATGTTGGACAGCGCCCATATCCAGGAAAGTGATGCGCAGTATTTCGCCCGCAAGCACAGGGACACGTCTTTGCCCATCGAGCCCCTTTACATCACCGAGGACGCCGAGTTCGCCCTCAAGTCGTTCGTGGGAAAGCCCTATGACAAGGCCTTTGAAATTTTCAAGGGAATAAAGGCGACTTTCCGCGAGGCAGGCCATGTGCTGGGGTCGGCGCAGGTGGTGTTGGAAATCGATGACAAAGAAGATGGCAAAAAGAAG
>CAZURX010000096.1:0-5212 GCA_964623015.1 uncultured Candidatus Peribacteria bacterium | reverse complement strand
CCCACTGTTGCAAAAACTGGTGTCCGTCATTTGCGCGCACGGAAATGGAAGAGTATTTTCAGGAGATTGCCCAGGCTCCTCTCGGACTTCACGCCCCGGAACGTCTTTAGCCGCGCCTTGACCTGGCCGTTCAGGTTCTCGAGGAGGGCGGTCGTACGCGGCACGTCCTCGGCATACGACAGGTGCAGGACGGCCGACGGGAGGACGGACCAGAACCACGCGAAGACCGGACCCCTCCCCGGGAAAATGGATTCGAAACGGCGGAATTGGGCCACCCTTTCCGGCAGATCCTCGATGCGTCCAGTCTTGAGCACCCATTTCATGCGGCTGTAAAGCACATGGTCCTTGGGCTGCCGCCAGTCGTCCCCCGACGTCAGCATCCGCCTAAGCCCCTTGAGCAGGTGGAATACGCAACGCTGGTGGGGAAGCCCGCGCTCGCCCACGGCCGTGAGGATGCTGCCGCCCCCGTCGCTGACCACGCAGACGGGCCGGTACCCCGCCTTGCCCAGGCGCTGGAGGATCAGACTGTAGCCTGTCGCGTTCTCGGTCACGTCGATCCAATAGTCCACCACCCCGATGCCCGTGTCGTAGGCGATCATGACGGCCCTGTCCTCGCCCATCACCCTTGTGAACGTGGCATCCAGGAGAAGGATGCCTGTCGCCCTCTCTCTGTTCGCCCTGAAATCCGCAAGCGGAAAGGGGATATGGTCCGCATAGCCTTGGGCCAGGCGCCACTTGGTCGAGAAGCCGATGCCCGTTCGCTCCTGGACTCTCCTTAGCGGGCTACGGTCCAGGATCCATTGCTCCGCGGCGACCCTCAGCTCCCTTGTCCGGTTTTTGGGTATCCGGAAAGTCGTGTTGCAATCCTTGCACTTCCTGCGACGTCCGCCGTATTTTTTTAATATTCCTGCTTCCGCAGGCTGCGCATTTACGGCTCGCCATACACAAAAATGTTAGTTTATGGCTTAACCATAACAAAAATTATGTGTCACGGACACCAACCAGTGAAACAGTGCTTTTTATGGCTTATTGACAAAATATGAGAATAATATATTATATAAGCATTTGTGTGACAAATTCAATTGAGTATTTTTTTTAATTTTTCATTTATGGAAAAGTTTTTGTTTCCAAAAAAAAATCCACGAGAGAAGATGAAAACCCCTGGGCTTTTGGTGCCCTGCAGTCATTTTGTTCAGGTTTGTCGGGCCGCATTCGCCGGAACATTGATCGGGGTGATGGCATCGTCCATGCCTGCGAAGGCAGCGGATATTTCTGGGGAAAGGGGGGAAGCCGCGCAGGTGGTCGAAAAGGATTTCGTGGAGATTCTAAAGGATTTGGAGATCAATAAAAATGAACCTTGGGCGAAAGAGGCTTTGGACGAACTCACCTATAAAAATCCGGATTTGATGTTGCGTTGGCTGGTAAATGATCCAAATTTTTCGGATAAGGCCCATTATGAAATATTGACGATGCGGGCGGCCCGAAACGCGGCAACATTGGATCCCGCGGCATTTTTTTTGAATGCGGACAGGCTGAAGGGTAAGCCTTATTTTGAAGAACTCATGAAAATCGCGGCGGAAAACGCCAGTCTTGTGGATCCGGCGGCCCTCCTTAATTTTGTCCCCCTTGTAAGGTGGTACGCATGGTCGGATGAGCCCATCATAAAGGCGATAAACCAGGCGCCTTGGGCGGCTTTGGTGTTTGCGAATAAGGTTGGGGAGCATATTATGGGCGAGGAGTTTATCCAGATGGCGGCAAGTTTGGATCTAGGGTCGGCTATTCGGTATGCGCCAAAAATTCGCACCTTTTCCTGCGCCTCCAAAATATTTCTGGAGGCCGCTCAACAATATCCGATAGAAACCCTTCGCCAATTCATCGAGCTGAAAAGCGAAATGGCAGGCGAATATTATTATCCTGAAATCATAAAGGCGGCTATTCATGAGGCGCTCAAAAAAGATCCTGATGGCCTGCGGGAGCTTCGCAAAAAACCCCCTAGTCAGGCAGCCACGTGGTTGTCCAAATAACGAAACGGCCTTAAGGGGCTTGAGAGGAGGGGCGAAAATTAAAAAAAATTGAACCTTCAAAAAATGGGGATTTGAAGAATGGGGCGCGGATAGCGGTTATTGGCACTCGTTATACCTTGAGTTTTGATTTTATTTTTTTAATCAATTGGCCCAAGTCGGTTTCGGCCTTGACGAAATAGGCGACCGCCCCAAGCTTCATGGCTTTTTCGATATTTTCCTTTTCTCCAAGGTTGGATAGGGCAATGATTGGGATATCCTTTGTTTTCGGATCTTTTTTGGCTTTCTCAAGAACTGTGAATCCGTCCATTTTCGGCATAAGGAGGTCCAACAAAACCAAATCGGGCTTATTGACCTTAATCATTTTGAGGCCAGTCTCGCCATCCGAGGCGACCAATACCTTAAATCCCGAGTCCAGCATTTTGATATCAAGCGCCCTAAGGAGGGAGGATTCGTCTTCGACGATCAGGATCGTTTTTTTGATGGGCATAGGGGGTCTAATTAGAAATGATTAGAGCGTGGAAACGACATTCCGGGGGTAGAAGAACATCCAGGAGATCGAACGGATAAGTAGCCAGGCCAAAAAGGCGGATGCCAATAAGACAAAAAGGGAGACGGTGAATTTCCGCCGCATCCGGTAGCTGGCAATCTCCTTTTCTTTGTGTGCCGAGATAGGCGAGAAGTCTTTCTCCTCCCGGATGAAGAGGTAGGTGGGAAGGGAGATGAGAAAAAGAACCAGCTCCATCAGGACGATCTGAAGGGCCAGGCCGATCGAGCCGAAAAGGGTCGACAGAATTAATTTTTCCTTCTTCTGATAGATGGCACTCGTCAAATGAAGGATCAGGTTCAGCCATTGCAGTTTCATGAGTTTTTATGTTATTTCAAATCTTTCACTTACGATAAGGGTACTCCCTAGCGTTTTTGTTATCAACTTCTTGTTGGAAGAATGATATTTATTGAGCCTCCCCCAGAAATTTTTTTTTCAGTTTTTCGAATTTCTCCTCCCCCATCTCCCGCCTTAGTTTCGCCTGCATGGCGAGCGCCATCGGTGGGGCGTCTTCGCCTGCCAGCACGATTGTTTTCATCATTGCGGCGGGATCCATGCCATCCATTCGCGGTTGATTTTTTTTCGGGTTGAGCATTGCCCGAAGCGCGATCGACATGGCCAATTTTACCTTGTCGGGAATGTCGGGGTTGTTAGGGATCTCCTGTTCCAAAAGTCCACGGGCCTGTTCGGCGGATTGGATGATGTATTGCCCCAGCCGCACAGGCCGCTTTTTCAAAATTCGGGCGTTTGATTCGCGGATGAACGCGTCCAGTTGGGCCGCCCGGGGATTCGGGCCCTTCGGCACCACGGCATAGGCCTCCAATTCGGGCGCCAAATTGCCCGTAATCGGCACCAGGTCATGCCGGCCCAAATCCATTTTCATCTGCTGGAGCCTTGTGTTTGGGTAGAGTTTGAGCTGGTAGTTTCGGCATTCGATGTCGTTGTCCGCGAAGTAGCGAAACGCTTGTTCGATCGCGTCCAGGCCTTCCCCTGGCACGCCCGTGATGTAGTCGATCGTCAGTTCCTGCCTGGATTGGCGTGTTTTGTCGCGGAGAATGCGAGTCAACTCCGGTGTGTTTGGAGGGCGCATGAACAATTTCAGGATTTTGTCCTCAAAGCTTTGCACTCCGAACACCACGGTGTCCATGCCCGCCTTTCGCATCAGGTTGAAATCCGCCACGTCGCAACGGGCCGCAATGCTGGGGTGGTGGTAGGCCGTCCAGTTCAGGTACTGGTGCATCCCCCGGCCAATGAGCTCGTGGCAAAACTCCCGGATCCATTCGGGCTTGAGGAAAAGGATGTTGGAATTGGTGAAAGTGAACATGAAAAATCCTGCCTCGCGCGCAAGAAACTCCAATTCGTCCGCCACGCGCTTGGGCGAAAGTTCGATCATTTTTTCCTCGTACTGGGGCACGCTGCAATAAGTGCAGTTGAAGGGGCATCCGCGGTTCACGTCCAATCCTTGCGAGGAGAAAACCAAATCCATCGGGAGTTCGCCCAGTTCGCCACGGTCCAAAACAGGCCTGAAATAGTTTTGGTAAAACGTGTTGTGGGCCAGGCTCAGGAAAGGGGAATGTTCGTATTCCTCTTGTGTCAAAGTCACCTTGTGGCCCTCCTGCCACTTGCCGTCTTCAAAGGCCCATAGGCCGTCGATGCCACGGAAGCGATTTTTCGACAAAATTTCGGCCGTGATTTTTTCGCCCAACCCCTGCACGAGCCCGATGTCGCCAATCTTTTGGCTCGCCAAAAGCTCCGTCATCCGTTTCGGTTCGGAATTGGGAAGTGGACCGCCAAACAAAAGTTTTTTCTTTTTCAGGACGCCTCGTGCCCGATTCAGGGTCCTCAAAATGTGGTTGATGTTCCACGAATTGGCGTGAAATCCGATCATCCGATAGCGATCCGCGTTTTTGTTGAGCCAGTCGCCCAGTTCCTCGGGCCCTGTGCGCGAACGTTCTCGGCCCGTTGTGTCGATTATTTGGCACTTATAGCCATTTTTGGCCAGATGGCTTGCGATCCGATTTAGTCCCAAGTGGTTTTCGGGCATCGAGGCCGCCCCCAGCTCGTTTTTTGAGAAGTCTGGATTTATGAGAAGCAAGTCGGCGGAGTCAAGATCGCCAGGGGTGGGGCGAAAAATGATATTCATCATCAGGAGCTATTGTACCAAATTAATATTGAACAGCCCTGCGCCAGGTGAAGACCTTGGTGCAGGGCTGTTGGGTTGAGGCCGAAGGTCGGCCTAGATTGAAAGGATTTGATGGATGGTCTTGAGCAACTGGCCGGGATCTGCGGGCTTCGAGAAGAATGCCGTGAGTCCGGATTCCTTCAGCTTCCGCACGACATCGGGGTGGTTTCCCCCTGAAATCATGATGATTGGAAGAGAGAGGTCCAGCTTTCTCAAATCCAAAAGCAGTTCCTGGCCCGTTTTGCCGGGCATGGCGTTGTCCGTGAGAACAAGCGCGACCTTGCCCCGGTTCCGGGTGTACGCCTCAAGCGCCTCCATGCCGTTGGAGGCCATTAAGAAGCTGAAGCCCGACAACTCCGCTTCGATAAGGGTTAAAAGCGCATCTCGGCTGTCGTCATCGTCTTCGGCGATCAGGATCATTCTTTCCAACTCAATGCAATGATTCATGATTTTTTCCTCCCC
>CAZURX010000095.1:3282-5245 GCA_964623015.1 uncultured Candidatus Peribacteria bacterium | reverse complement strand
CGACGACGACCTCGACGGGGACGGCGTGAAGAACGCCACGGACAACTGCCCCACGGTTTCGAACGCGGACCAAGCCGACTTGAACCGCAATACGATTGGTGACGCCTGCGAGGCGGGTCTGACCGTGCATCATGTGACGGCCAAACCCCAGAAACGAGTCACGATTGGCGGTGCCCAGGATCTTAGTCTCGACGCCTCGTTGCGTTTCTATAGCCCGATTCTGAGTCGCACGGTTGTCGAGACGACTATTAATCTCAACAAGGAAGGTTTCGTGACCTACAGCACCAAAGATCTTTATGCCGGCTCCTACAATGTGGGGCTCAAGGGCAATGCGTACCTGACCAAGGCAATTCCGAATCTCATGGTGCAGAATTCACCCGCTCCCCATACTTTGGATTTTACTTTTGGAAATGCCTTTGAACTCATCGCCGGCGATCTCCAGCCCGACGACCGCATCAATTCGTTTGATATCGCCCGCATGCTTTTGACCTATGGATTCTCCGGAAGCCAGCTGGCCGACTTGAACAAGGACGGTCGCGTGGGCGCGGCCGACATCGCCTTGCTGATCATCAATTACATGAAGAAAGGAGACACACTTAATTTCTGATTTGTGATTTCTGATTTCAGATTTCCAAATATATCTATTAATAAGGAATAAGCCTTAATTCATAAAAAAATGTTTAACCACACCATTTCCATGAAACGCCTTCTTCTCAAAAGCATCCCCTTGTTGGGAGCCTTGCTGATCCTTGCGCCCCACGCGCAGGCGGCCAAGTATACCCTGAGCGACAACGACACCCTGGTGAAGGGTTGCGCGGGGACGATCGAAATCAAGATCGACACCGAGGGTTCCGCGGTGATGGCGGGCGATTCCGTGATCAACATCAACGCGGGAGAAGTAGCCGTGAACCAATTGTCCATTGGCAACACCCTGCCTATGCAGGTGTTCAGCCAATACGACGGCAGCCAGATCAAACTGAGCGGCGCCCGCCTGCCCATGAGCGGCACATTCAAGGGAATCGGCACATTCGGCTACATCACCTTCACCCCAAACCTGAAAGCCAGCAAGGGCACCTTTAATTTTTCCTCCGACCTTGTCGCGGACAACACCCTTGTTGACGAAAATATCAACAACGTTCTTACCCAGGCGGTGAGCAAGACCTACACTTTCAAGGACCGCTACAATGTGGGCGTGGACGGTGTCGGTTTCTGTTCTCCGGACACGGCGGGCCCCGCGGTCCAGTTCATCACCCCCCTTCCATCGTCCGTCAACAATCCTGTGGACACCCATGTCATTTTCACCTTGAGCGATGACCGGGCCGGCGTGGACATCAACTCGCTCGATCTTTCCATCGACGGTGTCACCTACAACCCCCAATCCTCGCAGGTCATCGTGAATCCGGATGGCAACCGCTATCGCGTGGAGGCCATTCCCGCCCAATCTTTCAGCGAGGGCGCTTCCGTGGCCGTGAGAACCAAGATCTGCGACAAGAACGTTCCGGCCAATTGCACGAACGCCAATGTCTCCTTCCGCATCTTTGCCCCCACCCCCGCCCCCGCCATTTGCGGCGACGGCTTCCTGAATCCCCAGAGTGGGGAGCAATGCGACGACGGCAATCGCATTTCCGGCGACGCCTGCTCCTCCTTCTGTTTGTTGGAGACTCCACCCCTTTCAGCCGCCTCGTGTTTTGACGGCCTTCAGAATCAGGGCGAGACCGGCGTGGATTGCGGCGGCTCCTGCTCCCAATCCTGCCCCACCTGCGTGGATGGCGTCCGCAACCAGGGCGAGACCGGCGTGGATTGCGGCGGCCCCTGCCCCCCCTGCGGCGAACAGGCCAAAGTGGTTTGCGACGTGCCGCAGAATCCACTCACCAACTTGGAAACCGTCACGGTCTGCCATTATCCGGCGGGCGCCTCCAAGTGGAATCCGGTCGAGCATCGACTCTTCAGTGAAATCAGCAAG
>CAZURX010000095.1:0-3272 GCA_964623015.1 uncultured Candidatus Peribacteria bacterium | reverse complement strand
GCCATTATCCCGAGAACGATCCCACGCATCCCTACACCTTGATGATCCTCAAATCCTCCTTGCAGGATTACCAAAGGATGGGCGATGTCTTGGGCGCCTGCACCCAAGAGGAAATGTGCAATATTTTGATCCCCGTGGCGCCCGAGGTCGAGAAAAAAGCGGCCGAGGAGGCGAAGGCCGTTGTGGAAACCAAGGAATCCGTGGTGGAGCAGAAAGTGGTCATCGCGGCCCCCCAAACCCAAGAAAAGAGCGTGGACCAGATCACCATCTGCAAATCCATTCCCGATTACCTAAAGGCCGATTTTGAAAACGCGTCCGCGGACACGGACGGAGACGGCCTTTCGGATCGCACCGAATGCTACGCCAAGACCAGCCCCATCAACCCGGACACGGACGGGGACGGGTGCTCCGATGGCGACGAGCTCAACCGTTTCAATTCAAACCCCTTGGATTCCACGGACTGCACGTTGGCGGCCCCTTCCGACACGGGTTTCAACCAAGTGCTCATCACGGATCCGAAGCCCAGCTGGACCTTGGGCAACTTGACCCCCCGCGGTTCCGGACTAGCCCCCCTCCGCTCCACGGCCGTGACCGTCACGGCATTCCATGCGGACCAGAAAACCGTGAAGGAACTTTCCGCCGCGGTGAATCGCGTGCTGCAGGCCAATGACCGGGATTCCGTGGCCCAGGCGATCGCCGCCCTGAGGACCGCGATCGAGAACGGCCGCAAGTTCGTGGACTTGAACAGCGTGGATTTCAACTACGCTGATTTGCAAACCGTTGTCACCAAGATCGAAGCCCAGGTCGACGCCTTGGAAAAGGACTACGGCAAGGCTGGCTCTTTTGTGCCGAAAGACTATTTTGATACCCTGAAGAAACTCGGCTTTGGAGATCTTGGCCTTGAATTGGGCGGGCTTCTACGCGAACCCATTGTCATCGGCAGTTCGAACGATTTTTCCCAGACCATGCTAGCCGAACAGCCTGTGGGCAGTTTTGAGCTTTTGCCGGGCGCCCCCCTTGAAGACCAGAAATTGTACGACGTGGTCGCCACGGCGACCCGCGGGGACACCACCATCTCCTCGACTCCGATCCAATTCGGCGTCAACACCGGATTCACGGTCAGCAAGCCCGTTCCCCGAACACTCGGTGGCCAGTTGATTCCCGGCGGACAGCTTTCGTTCGGCGGCGTGCTGATCGATGACGCCTTTGCCCAGGGGCAGGAAGGCCAAGTCCAGATCGAAATCAACCAGTCCCGCCCCGTGATCACAGGCGACACGGAATTCGGTTCCCAGGTTTTCGCCATTTGGAACAGCGTGGTCCTTTCCTCTTCTGTCATCTCGGACAGCGAACAGGGCGCCTTTGAGATCCAGGCCCCGAAAGACCTGGAGACCGGCGTTGCCCATCGCGTGACCCTCTACGCGGTCAAGATGGACAAGAACAAGACCTTGCGTTCCGAAAGCGTTGACATCTATTTCCGTATCAAATCCCAACAGACCAGCGTCTTGCCCATTGCGGTCGCGTCCACCGGAATCTTGACCCTTCTCGGAGGCGCCTATTACCTCGTTCGTCGCATGCGGACTGCCCGATCGGTCGTCCGGCTTCTGAAATCGAGCCGACGATAACTGTGATACTTAGAATTTGAAAACTTGAAGATTTGAGAACTTGAGACCAGGAACCCGAAACTTGAAGACTGAACTTAAAACCTGAAAACTTAAAAACTAAACTCAAAATTCAAACCGACTTAGATCAAAACTGCAATCTGAAATCTGAATTATGAAAAACAAAAGCCCAATACCCACAGGCAAGCGGATCGCGACCTTCGTGATCTTGACCCAACTG
Organism: uncultured Candidatus Peribacteria bacterium; assembly: GCA_964623015.1. GTDB lineage: Bacteria > Patescibacteriota > Gracilibacteria > UM-FILTER-43-11 > UM-FILTER-43-11 > FEN-1329. The sequence continues at coordinate 1,433 of CAZURX010000095.1, read as the reverse complement.
ATTTTGGCTTCCGGCCTATCTCCTTTGGCTATTCAATTTTTTTCGAAAGAAACTGAAAATCCCAAGAGCGTCTTTGCCGCATCACAAGAGAAAGCGGCTTCCGGAATGACCTTGGCCGAAACCAATGATTTTTTGATTTATTTGAAACGGTTGGACACTGAGGCGGGCCTTGATGCCTTTGAAACCTATTTTTCTTCCGTTCAAAAGGAAAAAGAGGCTCTCCAACTCCTTCGGGAAAATTTAGTCACGCTTGTGACGGAAAATGTTCGTTTGGACTCCCGAATTTCTCGATGGAAGGCTCTCCCCGAACCCCTCCCTCCCGTCGCCCCTCCGGAAACTCCTTCATTTTTCGATTTGGACCAACGAGTCCGGAAGGAACTGGATGTCGACGCCCTACTTGTCCGTAAAGTTTCCCTCAGTCAGGATTTGTCTCAGCTTTTGGAAACAAACGCGGCGCTTTGGAGCCTTCCAGACCTCGGAAAACTTTCCTCGGTGCAACAGGAAGTTCTTGGGCTTCTTCAAAAAAACGACTCAGAATCCACCCTATCCCTTGTGGCCCGTTTGCGATTTGACGCCTCGATGACCGATTTTTGGTTGGATTACGCCTCCTTGGGGCGATCCCTTTTAGAACAAGTTCAGGCCAATGCGACACAGGTCACCAGTTTTTTAGATGAAAAAGCTTCCAAGGAGCAGAGTATTTTGGATTTGGTCCAGATCCTTTATCCAACCAAAGAAGATCGGGAAGTCCAATTGCTCGCCGACGAATCCCTTGAACTTTTTCATTTCTATGAAAAGGAAGACGTTGCCCTGAAAATACGTCAATTGGAACAGGCTATCGATGTTTTGGATCCGTTGATTTTGGATTTGAATGCCACCGCCTCGTTTGACGTTTTTGGCGATCTTTTGCGCCATACGCGAATATTGGGAGAGCTTCTCGACACCCTGAAAGCCGAACCCTTCTCCTTGTCCGCTTTTGAAACCAAATCCCAAGAGTATCTGGACTTGGTGGCCCCCTCTTCACAACAAGATTTGGCGGGTGACGATTTCATGCGTCGCCAATGGAAAACAAAGGAGGGTTTTGAAAAGCTATTGCCGCTCAGCGATGCCACTTCGCAATCCGAAAATATTGGCGAGGAAGAATCCGTTGTCGTCTTGACCGACAATGTGGAACGACTGCTCAAGCGACAGCTTTCCAAAGTTTTGGATCCTCCCGCCCCGTTGCCCGAGAACGAATCGGAGCCTGTGGTTGAAATTTCCGTTGAGCCTTCCTCGGCCGAGATACTTGAGGAGCCAACCCAGCCGTTGCCCGAAATCAATGTTCCGGAGGTCGTTGTCCCCGATGAATCTCTGGAGGATTTTGCCCCTCAGGCTGAGGGGCAGATCCTTGTCCCAGTGGAAGCTCCCGCCTCCCCCTCAACTGGGCCGACCCCTTT
>CAZURX010000094.1:0-5304 GCA_964623015.1 uncultured Candidatus Peribacteria bacterium | reverse complement strand
ATAAAATGGGGGTGATGAAACGAAGTCGGCCAGCGAAATCGGGGGCAGAAAAAACGAAGCCAAAGCTTCGAGGGGGTGGTCTGCCATTTGTTTTCGTTTTTGGACTTTACCCATATTAAAGACACTGAAAATCCTAATCAAGGAAGTCCCGTTGACGAAGGCTTTGGCTTGTTTCCGAGAAGTATGGGTGATTTGAAAAATGGCTTACTAAAGCCAATAATTATGCATCAAAATTGGTTGCGCGAATTTCAAAAAATGATCGAAATACCATTGATCTTAAAACCCCAAATCCGAAACCCCGAAACCCTAAACAGGCCCCAGAATCCAAAAACCAAAAAACAAAATTCAAACCAATACCCTTTTATCATTTATCATTTGATTCAGATTATTTGGCTCCGTTTGAAAAGTTCAATCTTTGGATTCTGTATCCTGTACTTTGTTTAGAGTTTCGTGCCTAGACCCTAGGTTTTAATCCTAGTGGATCAAATTCCAAATGTCGTTCCAGGTGATCGCCAAAATGAGCAGCATGAGCAGCGCATAGCCCGTGGTGTGGGCAATGGTCTCCCACTTGGCGCTCAATCGTCGGCGAAGGGCGACCTCGAACAAAATGAAAAGCAGTCGGCCGCCATCCAACGCCGGGAACGGCATGATGTTGATGACCCCGAGCGAGATCGAAAGCATGGCCGTGAACTGGAGCAGGGCCATCAACCCCTGCTGGGCAAACGTGTGAGTCATCCTTGCGATCCCCACGGGGCCTGCCACGCCGGCGGGCACCGCCAGCTTGGTGACCAAAGTCGTGACGACGTTTCCGAGCATGTCCACCGTGAGCGCGGAAAGCCTCCCCACCTCCATGGCGGCCATGATTGGCGCCTTATATATCGGATAGCGAACCTCGTTGACCTTCAAAACAAAATTCTCAAGCGAGATGGTCATCCCCAGCTTCCTGTCGACATTTGCCGGCGCCTGCAACGCCATCTCCTTCCCTTCGTGGAGGTAGGCCAGCGTGTTGATCGCATTGGGGACGATGACCTGGTCCAGCACCAAACTCTCGCTCACGGGTATTCCGTTGACCGAGGTGATCGAGTCGCCCTTTTTCAGCGCCGTCCTGGACAAGGGCATGGTCGGATCGACCTCGTGGACAAAAAAAACATTTTTCGTCTCCACAATCCCCGAGGCGATGGCGCGGTCGATGTCGCCCTGCGTGGCCAAAAAAGGCTTCATGCCGAATGTGAAACCAATGGTGATGAGTAGCCAGGCCAACACAAAATTCATCAGCACCCCTGCCACGATCACCGTGACCCTTTTCCAAATGCTTTTTGAGGCGAAGCTTCGATGGTCCTTCAGCACCTTCGGGTCTTGGCTGTCCTCGCCGAACAGACGCACAAACCCGCCAAACGGAATCCAGTTCAATGTGTATTCGGTTCCGTGCCTATCCTTTTTCAGAACCCTCACCTTCGGGGGCAGGCCGAGGCCAAACTCCTCCACCTGGATGCCCGCCTGACGAGCCGCGGTGAAATGACCGAACTCGTGCACAAGAATGAGCAATGAGAAGATTACGATGAAGGCGATAATGGTGATAATCATAATGAAAACTAAATTCTAAACACGAAATCCTAAAGCCTAAACAGAACCCAAATTCTAAAATCTAAATCCCAAACGTCACAAATGATTCCATCCATTGCCATTGAATTGAGAGTTATGACTATGTTTGGATTCTGAGATTTGAAATTTGGATGGTCTGTGATTTGTTTCGAATTTAGGATTTCGGATTTAGGCTCTGGGTTAGACGGTCATGACTTCCTTCTCCCTTTTCGCGGCGGACTCCTCAATCTGCGTGTTGAAGCCGTCCACGTGCTTTTGAACCTCCTTCTCGGCCACCTCCAACTGATCCTCGCCGATCTCCTTCTCCTTTTCCAAGGCTTTCAACTGATCGAGCGCCTCATGGCGGCAGTTGCGGATCGCGATCTTGGCCTCCTCGGCGTATTTGTGCAGCACCTTCACCAATTCCTTTCGGCGCTCCTCAGTTAGCGGAGGCAGATTGAGATGGATGGCGATGCCGTTGTTCTGGGGGTTGAGCCCCAAGCTCGAATCGCGGATCGCCTTTTCGATACTGGCCATCTGGCCGCGGTCCCAGGGCTGTATCGCGATGGTCTTGGCATCCGGGATCGTGATGTTGGCGAGCGACTTGAGTGGCATCTTGGTGCCGTAGCTATCGACCATCAGTGTCTCCACCAAGGCGGCGCTGGCGCGACCCGTCTGGATTTTGGAAAACTCGCCATGCAGATGGTCGATCGCCGCCATGCCTTTGGCTTTAAGCTCTTGGATGATTGGTTCTGTCATATAGTTAGGATGATTAGGATTATTACGATGATTGAGATGATTACGATCCGCCTCCATTAGTCCTACTTATCACTTCTATCACTTATAACTTATCACATTTGAGTCAGCACTTTATCACTTCTTTATTTATGAAATCAAAGTCCCCACCTTTTTCCCCTTGGCGGCCAAGAGGATTGAATCTTTTTTGTGCATGTCGAACACCAGGATTTTCAGTTTGCTCTCTCGGCAAAGCGAAAAGGCGGTCTGGTCCATGACTTGGAGATTCTTGCGGATCGCCTCGTCGAACCCCAGCGTGTCGTACCGCTTGGCGGTCTTCACCTTCTCGGGATCCGCGTCATACACGCCGTCCACCTTGGTGGCCTTCAATATGATGTCGCAATTCAGCTCCACGGCCCGAAGCGCGGCCGCGGTGTCGGTGGTGAAATAGGGGTTGCCGGTTCCACCTGCGCAAACCAGCACACGCTTCTTTTCGAGATGGCGGATGGCCTTCCGTCGCAGATAAGGCTCGGCGATCTGGGGCAAGTCCAGAGCCGTGGCCACACGGCAGTGCGTGCCCATCTTCTCGAGGGCGCTCTGCAAAGCCGCCCCGTTCATGATCGTGGCCATCATTCCCATGTAGTCGGATGTCGTCCGCTCGATCCCCGCCTCCTTGGTGTCGCGATACCTCCACAAATTGCCGCCGCCGCACACCACCGCGATCTCGAATCCGGCCTTGTGCACCTTAGCGATTTCCTTGGCAATCCGAACGAGCGCGTCGGGGTCGATCCCCTCCCCGCGCTTGTCGCCGAGCACTTCGCCTGAGATTTTGAGCATGATCCGCTTGGCCATAGATGGGTTTATTTTTGTTCGGACTCCATCTTATCGCTTCGGGGGATTTGGGTCAAACGGAAGAAATCAGCGATAAGCGATAAGCCGTAAGCGGTAAGCAAACTCAAAAAGAGCTTATCGCTTAACGTTTACAGCTTACCGCTTTTATTATTTTTTCATCGCCTCCACCTCGCCTTCCAATTTCTTCACCTCGGCCTCGAGCCGATGGATCTCGTTCTCGTCGTCGGCGACCCGATGGTACAGGGCGGACAATTTCTGCTCATCGATCTCGGCCGCGCCTGACTTTGCCTCAGGTGTACCCTCGTTTTTTTTGCCCGTCTCCTTTTTGGGGGAAACATAATTGGGCCTCACGATCTTGATCGCCTTTTCGGTGTAAACTTTCAAATCCGCCTTGCCGAACGTGCCATCGGCCACCTCGGAAACGATGGGGGTGTGGTTCTCGTTCCCAGTCGCGGCCTGGATAAATCCGAACAGCGCGAGGGCCAACACCGCAAACTCGCCATAGCGAAGAATGGGGATGGACCACAGGAGGAGCGACAGCACAAACAAGACCGTCCCGCGACGCGCATGATGCTGGATGAACGGACTCGAGCGCTTGGCGACCAGAATGATCAGGCCGAACACCCAAAGATAGCCCAGAGCGGCAAGCTCTTTCTCGTTGCGCTCCTGGGGCGCCTCGGGAACCGCGTTGGGATTTCGGGTCACTCGTTCTTCCATAAATAAAATTTTTAGTTTTTAGTTTTTAATTTTTAATGACTTAAATCTTGAACTGATTTTAAGTTTAAACATTATCAATTCTGTCATTAAAAATTGTTTAAAAATTTCAAATTATAAATTAAAAATTCCGTTTGATCATCAGACATCCTTGAGCCGAATCAGCATGGATTCGATGTCGGTCGCCTTGGAAAGGGCGTCGTCCTTCGCAATCAATCCTTCGCGCACCAACTTCTCCAGCGACTGGTCCAACAGGACCATGCCTTCCTGCTGGCCGATCTGGATCATGGAATAGATCTGATGCACCTGGCCCTGCATGATGCAGTTCCGGATGCCGTCGTTCGAAATCATGATCTCGCGCGCCGCCACACGCCCCTGGCCATCGATTCTGGGCAAAAGCGCCTGCGAGATGACCGCCTTCAGCGTGGTGCCCACCTGCGTGCGGATCTGCTGCTGCTGGGTGGTCGGGAACACGTCGATGATGCGATCCACGGTCTGGGCCGCGTCGGGCGTATGCAGGGTGGAAAAAACCAAATGGCCCGTCTCGGCCAAGGTCACCGCGGCCGAAATAGTCTCGAGATCGCGCATTTCCCCCACCAGCACCACATCGGGGTCCTGGCGCAAGGCCGCGCGGATGGCATTGCCGAAACTGTGCGTGTGCACATTCACCTCACGCTGGGTAATCAAGGAATTTCGGTTCTCGTACACGTATTCGATCGGATCCTCGATGGTGATGATGTGAGCGTTCCGATTTTGGTTGATGTAGTCCACCATGGCCGCGAGGGTCGTGGATTTTCCCATGCCCGTGGGGCCGGTCACCAAGATAAGGCCATGCCTAAGCATCAGAAGCCGCTCGATGGTTTGGCCCCCCAAGCCCAACTCCTCCAACGTGGGAATGTGCTGTGAAATGGCGCGGAACGCCAGCGACGGGCCGTTCTTTTCCTGAAACACATTCACGCGAAACCGCCCCTTGCTATCCACCGCATAGGAAAAATCAAACTCCCAATGCTCCCTGAAACGCCTTTGCTGCTCCTCGTTCATGATCAGGCCGATGATGCCCTCCAAATCCTCCTTGGCCAGAACCGGGTATTTATCCACCGAGGTCATGTTGCCGTTTTTCAGGCGCACGATGGGGTGCTGCCCCACTTGGAAATGCAGGTCCGGAGCGGACGCATCGATCATCTCGACCAACAAGTTTTTGAAATCGGCTTCCAACATAGGCGGGATTATTAGGATTATTACGAGCTTTACGATTATTAGGATTATCTCGAAAGTTCAATCGCAATAATCGTAATCATCCTTATCATCGTCATAATCTTAATCTATATATTATATCAAATTTCACTCTGAATAACAAGAGTGCAATCCCAGGACTGTAACGTAGGCCTGTGGGTTTCATTTGTAGTTCCGGAAGTAAAAGAG
>CAZURX010000093.1:0-5346 GCA_964623015.1 uncultured Candidatus Peribacteria bacterium | reverse complement strand
CACAATTCATGAAGCCCATGACCCCAGATGCCACCTTGGCCGCTGTGGTTGGTGGTGGTTCCATGCCCCGCACCGAAGTGGTGAAGAAGGTTTGGGCCTACATCAAGAAACATGGCCTCCAGGACAAGCACCAAAAGCGCATGATCAATGCCGATGCCAACCTCAAGGCTTTGTTTGGCGGAAAGAGCCAAGTCTCCATGTTTGAAATGACCAAGATGGTCTTCAAGCACCTCAAATAAATCCTTTGGGATTAACTTTGAAACTAAACCCCGCACCCTACGGTGCGGGGTTTTTTATTAATTTATGTTTACAATTTCCAATGGTTTCTCGGCATCGGAGTAGTAGCGAGCCATGCGCACTGGAGCGAAGGCGGACGCGATTCGCGGAAGCCGCAGCGGAAGGATCCGGCATCAAAATCCGAATTGGATTTTGAATGACGGAGAGCATGGCCCCATTTGGGGACCCGGGGGTTTATGTTGAACTGCGTTGTTGGAACGAAGTTTTACGTTGGGAAGTGAATCATAAACCCCCAGGCGGATTTTTCGATCCGCTTTTTGGCCGGTCAAAAAGCGGATGCCGCGCGGCGAGCAGCGTTGGGGTTTAACCTTGAAGATCAATTCAAACTATGGTGAAAGGATTAATTTGACAATTTCAAATCTTAAATTAATTGTTACCTTTGCCCCACTTCCTCCGTATTAACTTTTGATTCTGCCTTCCATGCTATAATGGAAATTAGATGTGGGGTTCCCTCATCTGGGCCAAATCAAAATTTAATTTTAATTTTATGAAAAAACTAATTACCATAGCCCTTTCGACTATCGCGATTTTGCTTTTGTCGCAAATGACATTGGCCCAAACCCAAACCTTCATGGATGTGCCAACGGCTTACACAAACAAGGATGCTATTGAGTATTTAAAGGATTCCAATGTCATCCAGGGCTACGAGGACAACACCTACAAGCCCGACAACCGCATCAACCGGGCCGAATTTGTGAAAATCATTGTGGCAAGCCTGGTCTCAAGCCCAACCGGAAGCGATTGTTTCACGGATGTGGGGAAAGAATGGTTTGCCCCCTATGTGTGCACCGCCAAACGCGCGGGGTATATCCAGGGTTACGCAGATGGTTCGTTCAAGCCGGGCAACTACATCAACTTTGCGGAGGCCAGCAAGATCATTGACGAGGCCCTGAAGGTCCAGCCCGATGCCACCAACACCAACAAGGAGTGGTTCGCGGGATATGTGAACGGATTGGCCAAAAAAAAGGCGATCCCCTCCACCGTCCAATTCTTCGACAAGGATGTGTCCCGAGGGGAGATGGCGGAAATCATTTGGAGGCTCAAGGCCAACAGAACCGATAAGGTTTCCCAGACCTACGAAGGGCTGACCAGCGAATTCCCCTCGGTGCAGTCTTGCGTGGGGCTTAAGGAGAAGTTCGACGAATATCAAAGCCAGCAGATGTACCCCTATTATCGAAGTGGAGGGGTGATGCTGATGGAAGACGTGGCCGTTCCAACGGCGGCTCCGAAAAGCGAATCCACGACTGCGCCCTCCTCGGGGGCGGGAGCCGCGGCGACGGACTATTCGCAGACCAACATCCAGGTGGCGGGCGTGGACGAGGCGGACATCATCAAAAACGATGGCAAATACATCTATATGATCAAGGGCGACACGGTCCGCATCATCGAGGCCTACCCGACCAAGAACCTCCAGGAAATCGGTGAACTGACCTTCAAGGATGCAAACTTCAACCCCCAGGAAATGTTTGTGGATGGCAATAGGCTGGTGGTGATCGGACAGGTCTACCAAAACTACTATTATCCCATGCCGCTCATGGAATCGGTTTCCAGGATGATCATGCCGCCCCGCCCATTCCAAGGGCCAAAGACCAAGGTCTACCAAATGGACATCACGGATCGCTCTAGCCCCATGCAAACCCGTGTGCTGACCTTTGATGGCAACTATCATACTTCGCGTCGCATCGGCGACAAGATGGTGCTGGTGCTGAACGGCGCGCCAGATTATTGGATCATGAATGAAGTCGATTCAGGCGAACAGCTGTTGCCCAGCTTCCAGGATGGAGACAAGGCCGAGGAGCCCATGGTGGGCTGCGCGGACATTCACTATTTTCCCGGCTATGCGCGACCCAACTATTTGATTGTGGCTTCGATCCCGCTAAATAATCCAACAGGAGCCGTGGAAAAGGAGGTCATGCTCGGGTCCAGCGACAATGTGTATTCCTCGGTGAACAATTTGTATGTGGCCACAAACCAAACCAATTACGACCGGATCACGGATTGGGATTGGAGAACCGACCGTACGAACACGCTGGTTTTCAAATTTGGCCTAGAGAACGGCGAGGTGACTTTCAAGGGTCGCGGAAGTGTTCCCGGCCGTATTCTCAACCAATTCTCCATGGATGAGCGGGGGGCCTGGTTCCGCCTGGCCACCACCATCGACTCCTGGGATTCGGAAAACCCCTCCAGCAACAATGTGTATGTGTTGGACGACACAATGAAGCAAGTCGGTTCCATCACGGGCATTGCGCCCGGGGAGCGGATTTATTCCACCCGCTTCATGGGCGACCGTTTGTACATGGTTACCTTCCAGCGGGTTGATCCCTTGTTTGTGATCGGCCTGACGGATCCGGCCAACCCGAAAATCCTCGGAAAACTGAAGATCCCGGGTTTCAGCGACTACCTGCATCCCTACGACGCGACCCACATCATCGGATTCGGGAAAGACACCGAAGAGGATAAGAGTTTTGTGAAGGTAAGAGGATTCAAGATGGCGCTGTTCGATGTGTCCGATGTGACGAATCCGATCCAACAATTTTCGGAAAACATCGGCGACCAGGGAACCTATTCGGAACTGCTGAACAACCACAAGGCCTTGCTGTTCGACAAGGAAAAGGAGTTGCTGGCGTTCCCCATCACCATCATCGAAAAGGTCTCGATGGAGCAACTGGATTGCAACAAATACCGCTACGGCACCTGCCCGGGCCTCTGCCAGAAGCGCTGTGTTCCCAGCACCTGCACGGTGGATAGCGAAGGCCGCTCGAACTGCACGCAGGATTGCGAAGGCCCCGGAAGCTGCATTGCGCCCAATTATGAGCAATACAGCACCACCTTCTCGGGCGCCGTGGTGTACACCCTTAATCTGACCGATGGCTTCAAGCTCCGTGGCCGCGTGACCCACTACAGCGATGCCGATGTGCTAAAAATGGGCAACTACTGGCCCTATCAGTATGATTTGAGCATCCAGCGCGCCCTGTACATGGATGACGTGCTTTTCACGGTTTCCCAAGGTATGATCAAGGCGAACAACATTAATTCCGTCATAGAGCTGAATTCGCTGAAAATTGATTAAATAAATCGCATTGTGGCTAGGATCGTGGCTAGAGTTGTGGATGATGTAATTCACCTTTATAACGCCACTATGCTAGCCACAATTCTAGCCACCATTCGAATACAATCATCACCTCAAATTTATGTTTAAATGGCTATCTCATTTATTTCATCGACAAGAAACCTCCAAAAAGGAGAAATGGATTTCGGGGGCGATCTCGGCCTTTTATATCTTCGCCTTGGGTTTTGCGGGCAATCGGATGGACCCCAAGACTTGGGCCTTCTACGAAGCCCTGCAAAAACCGGCGCTGAATCCCCCGAATTGGGTCTTCCCGATTGTTTGGACAATCCTGTTCGGCCTGATCGCGTGGTCCGGCTACCTGGTTTGGAATCATTTCACAACGGAGCGCCTGCGCAAGATCTACGCCTTCCTGTACGCGGTCAACGGAATCCTGGTCTACCTGTGGTCCTATTCGTTTTTTGAACGGCAATCGGTCCTAAACGCCTTCTACATCATCGTGGGGATGATCATTGTCATCGAACTGATGATTCTGACCGCGTTTAAAAGCAATAGAAGGGCCGCCTACGCGCTGATGCCCTATTTCTTGTGGGTTCTCTTCGCCACCTATCTGAACGTCAGTATATTGGCTTTAAACCCGTAAGTCCAATGGAGGACCTATAGAGGACCAATTGAAGGCCTTTTGAGGGTCTGATTGTGGTATAGGGATTTTTTGTCTTACAATTAGGTCCTCCATTAGTTTCTCAATTAGGTCCTCGATCAGGTCCTCAAATAAATGATTATTAACCGAAAAGAAATTAAAGTCTTCGGCAAAACCCTAAGAATCTCCCTGCGCGACAAAGGGGATCAGGCCGTGGCCGATGAGGTATTCAGGCATCGGAGCTATCAAATATGCGAGGGGACGATTAGAAACGCCCAGGGACCTATTGTGGACATTGGCGGCCACATCGGCTTGTTCAGCCTGCTGGCCTCGGCCCTTCGTCCCAATCTGCCCATCTATGTATTTGAGCCCCACGACGACAACTTCCAAACGCTGGAGCAAAACCTAAAGGACAACAACATTCAAAACGTGAGGGCCTTTCGCGAGGCGGTGAGCGATCGTGTGGGCGAGGCGGACCTGATCCTCAGCCAACAAGACCTGAATCATTCCTTGGCCTTGGCGATTGAGGCGACCGGCAAAACCCAAACCGTGCCGACCACGACCTTGGAAAGAGTTTTCGAGGACTGCAAAATCGACCGTTGCGGCCTTCTGAAAATCGACTGCGAGGGCAGCGAATACGAGATCCTCTATTCAGCGCCCAAATCAATCTTCGACAAAATCGCGGCCATTTTTCTGGAATACCACGAGTGGTCCGAAAAAGGCCTGGCCGACGCGCTAAAAATCCATCTGGAAAAAATGGGATTCAAGGTGAAAAAAATCCCCAACGCCAAAATGGAGGAATTGGGGTATTTGTGGGCAAAAAAATAACCCCTCCATTTCCACATCCGATTTCCAATAGATATCCGATGGATTTCCAATTGATAAAAAAACCTATCAACAATCAATTGGATATCGGCCTTCAGCCGGAAATCGACCGGATATCCATCGAAATTATTAAAACACCAACAATGTGGGTTTTGTTAGCAAAATGAATCCCAAAATCACCATGATCAGCCCGCCGATGAAATGCGACATGCGGGTGTATTTGTGCGTGGTCAGGCCGATCTTGTCGAAGCTGTAAAGCGCCGCGGCGAACACGATCAGGTCGTCGATCATGTACATGAGGATGTACATCGCGTTGTAGCCTTGTTTTTCGATCCAGCTGAGGTAGTTCATGTCCAGAACCTTGGTGAAAGTCTGCGGAATGCCCACGGAGCAGGCGAACTCGATGATGTTCACCGAAAGCGCCAGGCCAAGAATGCCCAACGCGGTCAAAATGGACATGGGGGCCAAGGCGTATTTCTTGATCTTCTCGGTGGTCTTGCGCTTGGATTCAAGGTTT
>CAZURX010000092.1:0-5503 GCA_964623015.1 uncultured Candidatus Peribacteria bacterium | reverse complement strand
CGATGGAGCCAGCGATGTCCAGGTGGCAGAAACCCACCTGATCCTTTTCATTTTTAGCCTTGGGTACGAATCGATACATGAAAAGGCCTGCCTTGATCCAGCCCGCGTCCCGCGTGTTTTCTCCTTGGCTGGCCATATCGGCATTGGGGGTATTCATATCGTCGAATTCCATATCCCATGGGCCGGCATGCACGTAGTCGCCTGTCTTTTTGCCTATCTCACCCACCTCTTTTGAAAGCTCTTCATTGTTGACCACCATGCCCGTGTACAATTCGCCCAGAGCGATCAGGCAGTGGCCCGTGAGCGTCGCGATGGTGAAATAACGCTCCACTCCCTTAAGCTCTTTTTTGGCGTAACAGATGGCGTCCGCAAGCACGAGGCGGCCTTCGGCATCGGAATGGGAGATCTCCACCGTCTGCCCGTCGCCCGCAATGTACACATCGTCCGCGCGCATGGCGCCCGTGCCCATCATGTTTTCGGCCAGCCCCATGATGAAATGGGTCGTCTCCCTCACCTCGGCCCCGCTTTTCAGGATGGCTAGCACCGTTCCCAGCACTGAGGCACTGCCGTTCATATCCTCCTTCATGCTTTTCATGAACAGCTGTTTGTCTTGCAATCCGCCCGAGTCGTAGCAAAGACCCTTTCCGATCACGGCCACGGATTTCTTTGTGGCGCCAGACTTGGGGTGAAGCGTAAGAATCAACAATTCGGCGTGATTGGCACTTCCGGCGGATACCGCGTTGAGCAGTTGGTAGGGTTCTCGCTCTTTATCTGTGAGACGCTTGCAGGGAACCCCCCATTTCTTGGCCAACTCCACCACCAGTTCCGCGTAGGATTTTGGATTGAGCAGGTTTGGGGGCAAGGCTCCCAAAGTGCGCATCAAATTCTTGCCTTCCGCAATGGCCATACCCAGCTTCATCGCCGCCTTGGCGTCGGGCACATTTTTCGGGAAAGCTTTGCTGCCGAACACCACCTTTGGGATCGGTTCCTTCTTGGGTTTTGTCTTCAGGATTCCAGGGTCCAGCGCTGCCACATGGATTCCGATGGCCGCCTCCTTGATCCACTCCAAAGGACAATCCAGGCCAATCGACTTGGGTTTGAGGGAAAGCGAGGACAGATAGGCGGCACCGAAGAATCGGCGCATCTTTCGGCTGTCCATATTTTTGCGTGGGCCCATGCCGATGAACTTCAAGACCTGGCTGTTTTTGATCGCTTGGGCCTTTTCGTCTTTTTTTCCGCTCAGTTTCGTCAGCGACGGAATGGGAAAATCCTTCTTTACCTGTTTTTCCTCGCCCTCAAAAACAGGGACAAAAATCACGTCGCATTTCCTGAAATCGCCATGAAGGTCTATTTCGGGGAGATTCTGGTTTTTGGGGTCAAGGAGTTTCAGGAAGTCTTTTGTTGTCATGAATTTTGGGATTATTTTGTCTCTGAAAACAAGTTAACCTCTATTCCGCGGGGGGTCAATGGTTTTTGGATTTATTTTTTAATCCCCCTAGCCCCCTTTATCAAGGGGGAATGTTTTTGTTTTTTTTGGGTTGGGCTCCGACGTTGCGTCGGAGGGGTGTTCTCCCCTTAGGTTAAGGGGGGGGTTCCGTTGGTTGGCTGGTGGACCAAGAAGCATCTGTCTTCAATCAGCGGACGCCCCCTAACCCCCTCTAACCTAGAGGGGGAATTTTTGTTTGTTTTTCTTTTTGCAATGGCCAATTTGCTATAATCCATCTGTCCTTAAACAAAACCGATGCTCAAGACGGCGGTCAGCATTGTCAAAAAGTTTCAAGAGGCCGGGTTCGAGGCGTATTTCGCGGGCGGGTCGGTGCGCGACATGCTCATGGGCAAGGAACCCCAGGACTACGATATCGCCACTTCGGCCAAACCCGAAGAAATCGAAAAACTGATGGAGAAAACTTACCCCATCGGCAAACAGTTCGGTGTCATTTTGGTCGAGGAAAACGGGCACCATTTCGAGATCGCCACGTTCCGTTCCGACAGCTCTTATTCCGATGGTCGGCGCCCCGACGCCGTGCTGTTCACCAACGCCAAGGAGGACGCCTTGCGCCGGGATTTCACGATCAATGGCCTGTTTTATGATCCAGTCAAAAAGAAAGCGCTTGATTTTGTGGGAGGACAGAAAGACATCGAGAAGAAAATTATCCGATTCATCGGCGAGCCGCACGAACGGGTGAAGGAAGACCACTTGCGCCTGCTTCGGGGCGTCCGCTTCAAGAACAATTTTGGGTTTGAGTATGACCCGATGACTAAAGCGGCCATCCACGAACTTGCGAATTTGATCGACGGCGTTTCCATGGAGCGGATTCAGGACGAGCTGACCAAGATGCTTTTGCATCCCCACCGGGCGCACAGCCTGCGGGAACTGGACAAACTTGGAATCCTTGAGCGGATTCTGCCCGAGGTGACAGATTGCAGGGGGGTCAAGCAACCCGACCAGTACCATCTGGAAGGCGATGTGCTCACCCACATCTTCAAGGCCCTGCACGACATGCCTGAAAATTTTGTGGGCAAAGAACTGGCGTGGGCGGTTTTGCTCCACGATATCGGCAAGCCCGAGACCTATTCCAAGCTTCCTGACCGCATCCATTTCAATGGCCATGCCCTTCTTTCGGCCAAGATGGCCAAAATCGTTTGCAGGCGCCTAAAAATGAGCAATCAGGAAACCGCCAAGATCGCGTGGCTTATCGAACACCACATGACCATCGGCCTCATTCCGAACATGCGACGCGCGCACCAAGCCACCCTGTTTTGGCATCCGTGGTTCGAGGACCTGATGCGCCTGCATTATTGCGACGAGCACGGGTCGGTTCCCTGCGTGCTTGACCTGTACCATCAGGTGACAAAATTGTACGAGGATTTCAAGAACGAGAAACTCCTGGAAGACCACTTCAAGCCCAAGCTTTCCGGCGACCAGCTCCAAAAGGAATTCGGGCTCAAACCTGGCCCCAAAATCAAGGAACTGTTGCAGTCCCAGCGCGAAGCCCAGATCGAGGGGGTGATAAAAGACGAAAACGACGCGCGGAAATTTGTGGAGGGATATTTATCCGACCATCAATAAATTACCAGCTTGTCACTTTGCCCAAAAGCCGGATTGCCTCCTTTTCGTGCTTTTCGGATAAACCCTCATCTCCCAAATTTGCATAAATTTCACTTAGCCTGAAATGAATATCCGATGAATTACCCGGCTTGAATTCCAAAGCTTTATGATAAGCCTTTGCCGCTTTTTCATAATAACCATTTCTAAAAAATAGGTCGCCATCGGCTTTGCATTCCACCGCCTCCTTTTTGTGTTCACCCTCAAGGGTCATACAAATTTTTTCACGTGGATTTTCCACCCTTTGCCTTTCATGACTTTCAGGGTTAGGTGAAATTTTTTCTTTCTTATCCATATGATGGGCGGGTTATTGAATTAGGATTTATATTATTATAAATTATTAAAAGTGTGTAGGGGTCAGATCAAAAAGAATTTGGCGAAGCTTCTCCAACATCCCCTTGGACAGTTTGTCTTTTTGGGTTTTGAGTAGTTTTTCGCATTGTGCCCTGACATAAACCAGAGAAGACATGTTTTCCCTGGAGCCAAAGGCTTCCAGCCGGATACCAAGACTCGTCAACGCCTCATCCGAAACGCCAATATTCCGATTTCCCAAATATTCCACAAAAAAAGAGGCCCAATCCTCATTGGTGTGGTATTTGTCATTCAGCAGGAACCTTTTAAAGGCCTCATCCGCTATTTTTCGGGCATCCCTAAAGTTGCCGCCCTCTTTTTTCACGGCCTCCATGCACACGCTGGCGACCATGTTCTTGATGGTGTTCAGAATCTTGTCGGCGCCGAGGACACTTTCCCTAATCGGGTCTTTTTCCTCATCGAACTCTTCGCAGCACTTATCCTCGAAAGGGTGCGGTTTTTTAGGCATGGGAGGGGAATAAAATTTAAGATTTCAGATTTCTGATTTCCATTCTCCGTAGCAATACTGCGAAGGATGAATGCGATTTAAATTTTGAGGCTTGAGATATTTGAAGTATATAATAATGATTTTTTATTTTTTGTCAAAACTATCGATTAAAAATCCTAATATGGTATCTTTAAATCTCCATTAATTAAACGATGTCCGACAAGAAATTCGTCCATCTCCATGTCCACTCCCACTACTCGCTCCTCGACGGGCTGAGCACACCCGAGGCGTACGCCAAAAAGGCGGTCGAGCAGGGGGCACCGGCCGTGGCACTGACGGATCATGGGGTCATGCACGGCGGGATCGAATTCTACAAAGCCTGCAAGAAGCTGAATGTGAAGCCGATCCTCGGATGCGAAGTCTACATCGCCTTCAACAAACTCGCGGACAAGCGGCATCAGGTGGACAACAAACGCACCCATTGCGTGCTTTTGGCTGAGACCCAAGAAGGCTACGAAAATTTGCTTAAAATGACCACGGTGGCGCATTTGGAAGGCTATTACTACAAGCCGCGGGTCGATTGGGACCTCCTGAAGCAGCATTCCAAGGGCCTGATTGCGCTCACGGCCTGTTTGCAGGGCGACATTCCCGAGGCAATTTTGAACCACGACGAGGAAAAGCTGAAAGAGCTGATCCAGCGGTTCATCGGCACGTTCGGGAAGGACCATTTTTACCTTGAGCTCCAGGACCACCCAGCCCTGCCCCAGCAGCAGGTGGTCAACGACCGGCTGATCGCGCTCAGCAAGGAATACGATTTGCCCCTGGTGGCCACAACCGACTGCCATTACGCCAATCGCGATGACAACGAGGCCCAGGACATCATGCTGTGCATCCAAACCGGCAAGAACTTGAACGACGCGGGCCGCATGAGCATGATGAATTCCGACTATTCCATGCGGAGCCCCGAGGAGATGTGGGAGGTGTTCGGCCATGTGCCCGAGGCGCTTGAGAACACGCTCAAGATCGCGGAGCGGTGCAACGTGAAGTTTGATTTCGGCAAGTACCGCATCCCGTCGTTTCCAACCCCCGACAACAAGGATCCAGCCCTCTACCTTCGCGAGCTTTGTTATGAAGGAATGGTCAAAAAGTACGAGCTCAAGCACACGGCCGAACAATTGATGGGTCCGCCTGCCGACGACTGGACCGACGAGGAAAAGGGGTTGGTTGAACGCCTGAACTATGAGCTGAAAACCATCACGGACATGGGATTTGTGGGGTATTTTCTGATTGTGTGGGATTTCGTGAAGTGGGCCAAGGATCGCGAGATCGTGGTGGGGCCGGGGCGCGGATCCGCGGCCGGGGCGCTGGTGTCCTATTCGCTTGACATCACCACCATCGATCCCCTCAAATACAAACTGCTGTTCGAACGTTTTTTGAATCCCGCGCGCATCTCCATGCCGGATATCGACTTGGACTTCGCGGACAACCGCCGGGACGAGGTGATCGGCTATGTTGCCGACAAGTATGGCCGAGACCGCGTGGCCCAAATCTGTACCTTTGGAACCATGAAGGCAAGAGCGGCCGTCAGAGATATTGGT
>CAZURX010000091.1:3658-5577 GCA_964623015.1 uncultured Candidatus Peribacteria bacterium | reverse complement strand
GGAAGCCAATGCACGGAAGGGAATTACGGTAACCGTTTATTTTTATCTACTGCGTGTCTTCCACTCACATCGAACTCGACGACGGCAACGACCCCTTGTGGCGGGAACGATGCTTCTTGAGCATGTGCAGATGGGCCACGGATTTCTCGAGCGCGGCGGTCGCGTCGGCAAATTCGCGGTCGGTGGCGAATTTCTTTTCCTTGAGCAATTTTTCGGCGTAGACCTGTGCCTGGCGGATCTTCACCTCGTCCAGCTCCTCCATGCGCTCGGCGCTGTCGGCCATGATGGTGACCTTGTCCTTTTCCACAATCAGAAACCCACGGCTGATGGCCATGAGGATAGCTTTGTCCACAACCTCGAAGCCACTTGAGGTTGCCTGGGCCACGGCCTCGTCCGCAAGGCGGATGGTGATTGCGCCCGCCCTAAGAGGAGTGATCAGGGGAATATGGTTTTTGAGCACCGTCATTTCCCCCTCGCTGCCAGGAATCGTGACAGAATCCACCTTTCCGGAGAAGGCAGGCTTGGTCAGGCTGATGATGTCCAATTGAAATGATTGATCCATATCTGTCGCTAATTTACTTCTTAAACCCTCGTGTCATCCTCTCTCTGGAAAGTCTAGGCACTAAATCCTAGAATCTAAACAAAATCCAGGATCCAAAATCTAGAACACAAAATTTAAATTTTATTTTTTATCATACCGCATACATTGGCACCTGATAATTGAATGAATTGTTTGTGGTGTCCGTATCCTGAATTTTGGATTTTAGGCCCTGTTTAGGGTCTCGTGCCTAGGATTTAGGATTTTGGACCAATTCGAATAGCAAAATAGATGTTATTTCTTCGAAGAAGAAATTACTTCATCAATTCCTCCCTTCATATAGAACGCGTCCTCGTGGATGTCGTCGTATTTGCCATCGACAATGCCGGCGAAGCTCTTCACCGTGTCCTCGCGGCTGACGTACTTGCCCGGGGTCCCGGTGAACACTTCGGCCACGAAGAACGGTTGGCTCATGAATTTCTGGATCTTGCGGGCGCGGTTTACGGTTCGTTTGTCCTCGGGGGTCAATTCCTCCATGCCCAAGATGGCAATGATGTCCTGAAGGTCGCGGTAGCGTTGCAGCACACGCTGCACTTCGCGGGCCACGCGATAATGCTCTTGTCCGACCACACTGGGCTCCAGAACGGTCGAGGTGGAATCCAGCGGATCCACGGCGGGGTAGATGCCAAGCTCGGTCAGCGCGCGGGAAAGCACCACCGTGGAATCCAAGTGGGCGAAGGTGGCGGCGGGCGCGGGGTCGGTCAGATCGTCGGCGGGCACGTACACGGCCTGAACCGAGGTGATGGAACCCTTGTTCGTGGAGGTGATGCGTTCCTGCATGGCGCCCATCTCGTTCGCGAGCGTCGGCTGGTAGCCCACGGCGGACGGCATACGGCCGAGCAGGGTCGACACCTCGGAACCGGCCTGGGTGAAGCGGTAAATGTTGTCGATGAACAAGAGCACGTCCTTGTTTTGGTCGTCGCGGAAGGATTCGGCCATGGTCAGGCCCGTGAGCGCGACGCGGAGGCGGGCTCCGGGGGGCTCATTCATCTGGCCGAACACCATGGCGGTCTTCGGCAGCACGCCCGAATTTTTCATTTCGTGGTACAAATCGTTTCCCTCGCGGGTGCGCTCGCCCACGCCGGCGAACACCGAGTAGCCTCCATGCTCCGCGGCGATGTTGCGGATCAGCTCCTGGATCAACACGGTCTTGCCCACGCCCGCGCCTCCGAACAACCCCACCTTGCCCCCCTTGATGACGACGCGGGCGTTGAGCAGGTTCCAGTAGCCCTCGAGCGGATTGCCGTCGAGGATCACGATGTCGGCCAGCTTGCCCGGCTCCAGGGTGCCAAGCTCGCCGCTCTTCTCGATGAACGCTGCC
>CAZURX010000091.1:0-3648 GCA_964623015.1 uncultured Candidatus Peribacteria bacterium | reverse complement strand
CGGGGCGATCAGGTCGATGACCTTGATGCCGGTCTCGAAAATCTCGGTCTTGGTGTTCTGCTCCGTGAATTTGGGCGGAGTCTGGTGAATGGAGCGTTTGTGCTTGGTGACCAATTTCTTTTCCGTGTCGATGGTGTTGCCCAACACATCGAACAGGCGGCCTAGCACCTCGTCGCCCACGGGGACCGAGATGGGGGAGTTGGTGTCGTGCACTTCCTGGCCGCGGCGGAGTCCGTCGGTCGAAGTCATGGCAACGGTGCGGACTTGCTTGTCCTGCAGATGCTGCTGAACCTCGAGCACGATTTCCTTGTCACCGATTTTGGTGGTGAGGGCGTGATAGATGCCTGGCACGTGGCCGGGGAACTCGCAGTCCACGACGGCGCCGATAATGCGGGTGATTGTACCTGTATTTGACATAACTAGATTTAAGATTAAGGATTTGAGATTTGAATCGTATTGTGGCTAGGATCGTGGCTAGCATTGTGGTCCACTATTCTAGCCACAACTCTAGCCACTATTCGAATTTATTTTAGCGCCTCTGCGGCGGTCGATATTTCCGCGATTTCCGATGTGATTCCGGCTTGGCGGACTTGGTTGTAGGTGAAGGTGAGGTCGCCGATGATCTCCTCCGCCGCGTCCGTGGCGTTGCGCATGGCGGTCATGCGCGCGGAATGCTCCGAGGCCTGGGAATCGAGCACCGCCTTGAAGATTTGCAGTTCCGTGAATTTGGGTAGTAGCGCGCGCAGCACCTCGTTTCGATGAGGTTCAAACTTGAATTCAAAATAGCGATAGCTGGGTTTCTCCTCATGGGGGACACCGCTCAACTCCTCCAGGGTGCTTTGCAGATTTTCCTTGGCCAACGGCAACAAAGGCGAAAAGGTCGGCTTTTGAACCAGCGCGTTCACAAAGCGGGGATAAGCCAAGACGACACGGTCCGTTTTTCCCTTGATATAGTCATCCACGACCAAATTGATCATGGGGGCGACATCGGCGTATTCGTATTTTTTTTGTCCCGAGAAGTCGGCACCTAATTTATACCCCAAGCGCAGGATGGCGTCGCGCCCCTTCTTGCCCATGGTCACGAACGAAACGCTTTCCTTGGGAAGATGCTTGACGTTTTCGATCACCTTGGCGATGACATTGGTGTTGAGTCCGCCACACAAACCCCGATCCGAGGTGATGAGCACCACGGTCGTTCGTTTGACTTCTCGCACCTCCAGCAGGGGATGGGTGAGCGTGCGGGTTTTTCCCGATACGCTGTTCAAGATCTCCAAGGCCTTCAGGGCATAGGCGCGCATTTGGACCGCCACATTTTGGGCACGGCGCATCTTGCTCGCCGAGACCATTTCCATGGTCTTGGTGATCTGCTTGGTGCTCTTCACACCCTTGATGCGCCTGCGGATTTCACGGAAATTACCTGGCATAAATAATTAGTAGGGGGCGTTAATCGATTCGACTTCCGAGATTCGGTCGGCATATTGGGCATATTTTTTGGCGACCAATTCCCGAACCATTTCCGGGAATTTTTCCCATTTTTTCTGGTTCTCGGGGCTCAGCTCGTTTTTGGTGCTTTTCACCCATTTGATGAAGAAAGGATTTTCCTTGGTGAAGGGCTGAGTCTTGTTCTTGCCATGATCGCCAAAGGCAATGCTGATCGCCACATCCACCTCTTTCAAAACGTAATCGGGATCGTTCGAAAGCAAAGGGTTTGCCATGAATCCGTTCGGCAACTGGGTGCCGCTTCCGTCCTGGGCTTCCAGATCCAGCTTGTCCGTATTGTCCAAATAAATTCCACCCTCATCATGGCCGCCATGGGCAGGAGCCTCAAAGACCTCGATCTTGGCCCCACTGAGCTCGCCGATTTTTTTGGCCAACCGTTCCGAAAAATCCTTGGCCACCTTGGCCGCCTCCTCATCGCTTGGACTTTCCATCCCCTTGGATTTCAAGAACAGCTTTGCCGCGCCACATCCTCCATGGCCGGCGTGCCAAGTCACGCTTTTCAATGTTCCCTTCTTTGCCATTTCCACAAATCGATCCATGTATTCCTGCTTTGGCAAATCCGTGGCGGGATCACGCTCCAGCAGAATCCCCTAGCCCGCAAGTACCATGGTGTCGAAGACGCGGCCTTCGATGCAGCCGACAGAGGTGTTCACCCCTTTGAAAAAAGGCTCCATTTCTGTCTCTGTCCAATGATTATCCAGGGGTTTGGTGATGGTTTTTTCCATAGTTTCAGTTTCTTCTTGATGGGTTTCGATGCTCATGGTGATAAGGTTAGGATTTTTTCTGCACCAGCCATTCGGCGGGGACTTTCTTCTTCTTGAAGTCGTGGATGGCCTTGGTCAGTTCCTCCTTCAGCTTGTCGCCGATGTCGCGGGTCTCGATCAGTTCTTTTTCGATTTTGGAATGGTGCTCGTCCATGAATTCGTACAAGCCCTGCTCGAATTCGGCCATGCGGGCAACCTCGATGTCGTCCACCAGCCCGTTGGTTCCGGCGAACAGGATCATGACCTGTTTGGCGAAGGACAGGGTCGAGAATTGTTTTTGCTTCAAAATTTCCGTCAGGCGCTTGCCGCGCTCGATGCGGTGCAGGGTGCCTTCGTCCAAGTCGGATCCGAACTGGGCGAACGAGGCCAATTCTCGGTATTGGGCCAGTTCCAGGCGTAGGCGGCCGGCCACCTTTTTCATGGCCTTGGTCTGGGCCGAGGATCCCACGCGGGAAACGGAGAGGCCCACGTTCAGCGCGGGGCGGATGCCCTGGTAGAACAGGTCGGATTCCAGATAGATCTGGCCATCGGTGATGGAGATCACGTTGGTGGGGATGTAGGCGGACACGTCGCCGGCCTGGGTCTCGATGATGGGCAGGGCGGTGATGGAGCCTCCGCCGAAATCCTTATTCAATTTCACGGCGCGTTCGAGCAAGCGGGAATGCAGGTAAAATACATCGCCCGGATAAGCCTCGCGTCCTGGGGGACGGCGAAGCAAAAGGGAGATTTGGCGGTAAGCCACGGCGTGCTTGGAAAGATCGTCATACACCACGAGCGCGTCCTTGCCCTTGTCCAAGAAGTACTCGGCAATGGCGCAGCCCGTGTAGGGCGCCAGATAGTTCAAGGGCGCCGGATCGTTGGCGGACGAGGCGATGACAATGGTGTAGTCCATGGCGCCGCGCTTCTTCAGTTCCTCCACAATGCGGGCGATCTTGGCCTGTTTTTGGCCGATGGCCACATAAATGCAGATTACGTCCTCACCCTTCTGGTTCACAATGGTGTCGATGGCGATCTGGGTCTTGCCCGTCTGGCGGTCGCCGATGATCAACTCGCGCTGGCCGCGGCCGATCGGGATCATGGAATCCACCGCCTTGATGCCGGTCTGCAGGGGCTGGTTCACGGATTGGCGGGAGATGACGCCCGAGGCGATGCGCTCCACGGGGTAATAGGTCTTGGTCTTGATCTCGCCCTTGCCATCCACGGGCTCCGCGATGCCGTTGAGCACGCGGCCCACGAGCATTTCGCCCACGGGAACCTCGAGAATGCGTCCTGTGGCTTTCACGGTTTCGCCTTCGGCGATATGGGTGTGGTCGCCCAGCACCACGGCGCCGACCGACTCGTTTTCCAGGTTGAGGGCAAGGCCCTTCACCCCCGAGGCGAACTC
>CAZURX010000090.1:0-5584 GCA_964623015.1 uncultured Candidatus Peribacteria bacterium | reverse complement strand
GCGATGAGATCTTGCTTGGTCATTATAAAATTGGTTAACGATTTAAACCGACCGCAGTATAAACAGGCTCAACGCTTATGGCAAGTTTTTTGTGTAATCCAAGCGGAAAACCAAAATTCGAATCGTGGGCAGAATTGTGGCTAGAGTGGTGGCCAGAATAGTGGATTCCACAATCCTAGCCACGATGCTAGCCACAATCCGATTACCCCAAACTTAGATCAAACCTTCTTTTTAAATAGATCATCAAATGGCTCAAATTTCATACCCTTTCGCTTTTAAAATTGAATGAATACGACGTAGCGATTAAAAATACTTTTGACCTACCTTCACTTTCACTGATTTCAAAAGCTACATGGTATTAACTTTTTTAATTGCGAAGTCGTATCAGAGACAAAAATTTGAAACCAAAAGACGAAAGGCTTGAAATTAATCCAAAACTTGTTAAAAATGTACCATTGCGTGGCCAGAAAAAAAATAGAAAAAGGAAAATTCCCTAATCCATCCTATGAATCATTTCATTATTGTGGAGTCCCCGGCCAAAGCGAGGACCCTGAAGAAATTTTTGGGAGCCAAATATAACATCAAGGCCTCAATGGGGCATATCCGCGACCTGCCCAAGAAGGAGATTGGCATCGACACGGAGCATGATTTTGAGCCGACGTATGAAGTCAGCGCGGACAAGAAAAAGATCGTAAAGGAGCTGAACGACCTGGTGCACAAATACGACGACACGATGGTCTGGCTTGCAAGCGACGAGGACCGCGAAGGGGAAAGCATCGCCTGGCATCTGGTTCATGCGCTCAGACTCAAGAAAGATCAGTACAAACGCATCGCGTTTCACGAAATCACCAAGCCCGCCGTGCTGGCCGCCTTGGAGCACCCGCGCGATTTGGACATCAATTTGATCCATGCCCAGCAGGCCCGCCGCGTGCTGGACCGCCTGGTGGGCTACAAACTTTCCCCCTTGCTGTGGACGAAAATCCGTGGAGGATTGAGCGCGGGCCGCGTGCAGAGCGTGGCCGTGCGCCTGATCGTGGATCGTGAGCGATAAATCGCGGCGTTCAAACCCGAGGAATACTGGAACATTGGCGCGGACCTCAAGGCCAAACATGGCACATTCACGGCCGACCTTTCCAAAATCGACGGCAAGAAAGCCGAGGTGAAGGACAAAAAACACGCGGACAAGGTTTTGGCCGACCTGCACAAAGGGGATTACAAGATTGCGGACCTGATCCAAAAGGAATCCTCCCGCGAGCCGGCTCCGCCGTTCATCACCAGCTCCCTGCAACAAGAGGCCTCGCGCAAGCTTGGTTTCTCGGTGAAACAGACCATGGTGGTGGCCCAGCAGCTTTACGAAGGCGTGGAGGTGGGCAAGGAACACACGGGTCTTATTACCTATATGAGAACGGACTCCTTCAACCTTTCCCACGAATTCCTGAAGGACGCGCCCAAGATCATCCGCAAGATGTACGGCAACGAGTACGGCCTGGACACCCCCCGCGTTTTCACCAAAAAGATGAAGGGCGCCCAAGAGGCTCACGAGGCCATCCGCCCCACCGACCTTTCCAAGACTCCCGCCTCGGTGAAGGAACATTTGGAGCCGGCCCAATACAAATTGTACAAACTGATTTGGGAGCGCACGGTTGCCTGCCAGATGCCGGCCGCCAAGCTGGACATCACCACGGCCACCGTGGACACGGGCAACCCCTCGGCCGGGCTCGGAGCAGGCTCCTACACCCTGACGGCCAAGGGCCAAGTGATCAAGTTCGCAGGCTTCATGAAGGCCTATGTGGAAGGCACGGATCATCCGGATGAGGCGCTGGCGGACAAGGAATCGATCCTGCCCCCGCTTACCTTGGGCGAGGCGCTCAAGCTGATCAAGCTGAATTCCGAGCAGAAATTCACCCAGCCCCCCGCCCGCTACACCGAGGCCACCCTGGTGAAGAAACTGGAATCCGAAGGCATCGGACGCCCGTCCACCTACGCGCCGACCATCTCAACGATCATCACGCGCGGGTATGTGGAGAAAAAGGCCGACAAGAAACTGTACCCCATGGAGATCGGCGCCATTGTGAACGACTTTTTGGTGGAGCATTTCCCGGCCATTGTGGACCTTCACTTCACGGCGGAAATGGAAGAGAAACTCGACAAGATCGCCGAGGGCGAGGAAAAGTGGGTGCCTGTGATCCGCGAGTTCTACACGCCATTCGAAAAGACCATCGAGGAGAAAAAGAAAACCATCAAGAAGGGGGACTCGATCACCGAGAAGACCGATGAAAAATGCGATCTGTGCGGCGCACCCATGATCGTGAAACTCGGGCGGAACGGAAAATTCCTGAGCTGCTCCAAATACCCCAAGTGCAAGAACGCCAAACCCTTCCTGAACGAAGCCGAGAAGAAAGAGGAAAACAAGCTCCACCAAGAATTTAAAAACGAGAAGTGCGACAAGTGCGGATCCCCCATGGTCATCAAGAAAGGTCGATTTGGCGAATTCCTCGCCTGCTCCGCCTATCCCAAATGCAAAACGACCCGCCCCTTGGCCCATGCGCTCAAAGTGAAATGCCCGAAGTGTGGCGGCAACCTGGTGGAAAAGCGAACCAAAAAAGGCAAGGTATTCTACGGTTGCTCCAACTACCCCAAGTGCGATTTCGCCACCTGGAGCAAGCCGATTGAGGAGCCCTGCGTGGTTTGCGGAGGCTTACAGGTCCAAGCCAAGAAGAACCTGACCAAATGCGAGCAGTGCGGGAAGGAAACTGAAACCGAAGGCAATGACCAATGACCAATTCCCAATGACCAATGGGCTTAGCATGATTTTTCCATGATCTGGCCCATTGGCGACCTTTGATTTCTGGACGATGCGTCCAACATTGAATTAGGGATTGGACATTTTTGTTTCGACCGCTAGAATAGGCATTGCCATTAGATGCAATGGATTCTTGCTTTTTTCATTGATCATTGTGTCATTGGTCATTGGTAATTTTTCAATATGAGTCAGCCTTGGTTTCTCAAACGCCTCTTCCTCAAAGTCCGAAAACCGGCTTCGGTCCTTGACCGGATCCTGATTGGTATCATGGCGGGCGGATTGGTGCTTTTGGTGGCTTTGTTTCTCTCTTTGGCGTGGTTCAGCTTCTCGAACCGAAGCGTCACCTATTTATTGCCCGAACAAAAGACCATCGCGGTTTTCGAATTGGAGGACCTCACCCTCCCTCCCCGCCTCAAGCAAGAGACTGTGCTGGATCTTTTGGGCCTGAGCGCCATGGCCAAGGCCACGTTTGGACTCGAGGCTTCGACCCTGCAAAGCAAACTTTCCGACGGACGGCTGGGTTTGGCCCTGCTTGACGATGGAACCCCCCAGAACAAACCCCTGCTTTTTTTGCATGTGACCCAACGGAGCAAGGCCCTCACCTATCTGCAAAGCCTAGCCCTTCCCGAAGAAAAGCTAAGCCTGACGGGAGACAAAAAGAACCCCATCTACACCTACCCCAAAAGCCAGTCCTTCGTGTTCGGATTTGTGGGCCCCTACCTCTTCGTGGCCCAGCGACCCGAAACAATCCAAATCATCCAGCAGGTTTCCAAAGGGGAGTTGCCCAGCCTGGAATCCGACACCAAGGTCCAAAAATCATTCTCGAACCTTCCCCGACAAACGTGGGCACGCGGATACCTGAACCTTCAAGCCCTTTCATTTGGGGCCGACAGCCGCCTGGGGCAAACACTCGCACCGCTCAAAAACCTGCTTGACCATTTCGCGTTCACGGTCCGCAAGGAATACAACGGCTTCCATTTCAACACGGTTCTGGCCATGGAACCCAACGCCCTGACCCTCAAAAGCCAAGACACGCCCAAAACCAAATTCTCCTACAGCCTGGCCGATGCCCTAGGATCCAAGACGTTAGCCGCCTACGTGGGCGGTTCCGACCTGAGCGCCGAATGGCAGAACACATTGGGCAGCCTGAGCCAGCTGAATCCTTCCTACGGCATTATCCTTGAGGGCATTTTGCGCGCGCAAGTCGCCCGCATTTTCGGCGACGAAGTGAGCCTGAGCGATGACCTGTATCCCCTTTTCGAGGGAGAATACGCCTTGGCCTTTCAGCAATTGGAACAGGGCCAGCTAGGCATCAAGCTGATCCTCAAGCATTCGGATCAGGCCTTCGCGGAAATCAAACTGAAGAAACTGCAAGCCGGATTCCGCATGCTTGCCGCCCAGTTCGCCCCGCGGGTCAAGTCCGTGACCCTCCCCGATGGAACCATCAGCAAGGAACTGGTAGCCGATGCCACGCGCCTCAAGGAAATGGACGAGACTTATGAAGGAGCCGATATCCACTGCCTCGACATCACCGATTCCCCGTCTGGCTTCTGCTCCGCGGTCACAGACGACCTGATCATCCTCAGCAACCACCCCGAATCGATCAAGGAAACCATCGACCTGACCCTCACGCCCAAATTCTCGCTTTCCCAATCGCAGGCCTTCCGCCAAGCCCTCAGCAACCTGAGCGCGGTCAGCGATGAAATCACGTTTGTGGACCTGAACAACGCCATGCCCCTGCTCCAAAATTGGTCCGCCACCTCGCTGGTCGCCGGACTTTTGGAACCATTTCAGGCGCTCACCTGGGTTAAGCACACGTTCACGGACGCGATGACGACAGAAGGATACCTTTTGCTCAAGTAAACTTGAGCAAAAGAATTTTCAATTTTCGAATTTTCAATTTACAAATAATTCCGAAATCCCAAAGCCAAATTTCGAATTAAAAAACCCGTAGGCGCAATTCGCTAATTACGCTCGAGGATGGCGATCCTCGCCTACGGGTTTTTTATAAAAATATTGACCAAAAAAACGGACTTGCTACAATAAATTAGCACTCCTTCATTTAAAGTGCTAAAATGAAATTCGAAATTGGAAATTTGAAATTTGTTTTTTCAGCGCTTTTTAATTTCAAGTTTCGAGTTTCAAATTTCAATCGCTTTTAACCCTAATATTTTAGCTATGAAAATTAAACCATTGAACGGCTACGCCGTCATCAAACCCCTCAAGAACGAGGAGATGACCAAAAGCGGGATCGTGATCCCGGACACCGCCAACAAGGAAAAGCCCCGCGAGGGCGAAATTGTCGCGGTCTCCAAGACCAACCTCACCTCCACGGGCACCGAACTGCCCATCGAGATCAAGGTCGGCGACCGGGTTCTTTACGGCCAATATTCCGGCGAGGATGTGAAAGTGGACGGAGTGGAATACAAAATTGTGGAAATGACCTCGATCAGGGCTATTGTATCCGACAAATAGCCCAAAAATCCGAAATCCGAAATGCCTAAATCCAAAACAAATCACAAAATCCAATATACAGAAACCAAACACCTCAAACTATAAGCATCTAATATTAAAAGTTTAAGTTTGTGTTCTGAGGTTTGGACTTTGGATTTTAGACCCTGTTTAGGATTTCGTGCCTAGGATTTAGGGTTTGATACTCAAGATAATTTATAAATTTATATCGTATAAAACTTTAGAATTATGGCTAAACAAATTCTCCACAGCGACGATGCCCGCCAAAAATTGCTCAATGGCATCGAAAAACTCAACAACGCGGTCCGT
>CAZURX010000089.1:0-5651 GCA_964623015.1 uncultured Candidatus Peribacteria bacterium | reverse complement strand
TGGCTGAATTGCAACTTTTATCCGTCGGATTCTCGGCATCGGGGGGACCGGGGGGCGAATGCGCGGAACGCGGCCGGGACGAGGCTTTACGCTGCGATTGCGTCATGAGCCCCCGGGCGCCTTTTCCGGGCGCTTTTCGGCGGTGAAAAGCGCCCTGCCCCCGCGGCACGAGCGGAAAACAAAAAGAAAAAATAAATCCGTTTTTCAAATTTATGATTGAAATTTGTTTTTTAAAGTGCCAAGCCAATTTATCAATTAGCACAGTTGGAGCCCTTGTTTTTCGAGGCAAAATTTGGTATAATATAAAGATTATTTTAATAACTCGTTTCCCGATTGCAGATTGCCGATTGCAGTTGAGCTCAGCTCGCGAATCGGGAATCAGGAATCGGCAATCGTAAATCTGAATTATGGCGGAAAACCAGGCGGGCAACCGCAGGCTGACCAAAGGCGTGGCGGAGGTGAACCAGCAGTTCAAGGAACGCGATGTGCAGGCCAAGGCCAAGGCTTTGGGAATTCCGTACATCAATCTGATGGCCATGCCGGTCAATCCCGATTTGGCGGATTTTTTGTCGAAGGAGGAGGCGACCGAGGCGCGCGCGGCCCTGTATTTCCAAGTGGGCAAAAAGCTCCGCATCGCGGTGATTGATCCCAGCAACGACAAGACCAAAGCGCTGGTGGAGCGCCTAAAACAGGCAGGCAACACCGTGGAATTGAGTTTGTGCTCCGAGGAATCGCTCAAGGCCGGCCACAAGATCTATTTCACCGAAATCTACCAAAAACAGGAGGAGATGAAGAATGTGGTCGAGGAGGAGGATTTGGGGACCTACATGAAGGAGATCGAGAACCTGAAGGATCTCAAGGACAAGATCGAGGCGGCCAGCTTCGACAAGGCTCTCAACTATGTCCAAATCGGCGCCTACAAAACCCACTCCTCGGACATCCACTTCGAGCCCGAGGAGAAACGGGTGCTGATCCGTTTTCGCATCGATGGAGTGCTCCAATCCGTGTTCGATATCACCCCGAAGGCCTATGCGGGCATTCTGACGGAGATCAAGTACCTCTCCCATCTCAAAATCAATATCGGCAACCTGCCCCAGGACGGGCAATACAGCTTTTTGGTCAACGACCGGCAGATCAACGTCCGCGTCTCCACCCTGCCCACGCATTACGGGGAGACCACGGTGATGCGTTTGCTCGATTCCCAACAGTCCAATGTCACTTTTGAGGATTTGGGCTTTGAGGGGACCGCCCTGGAACGGATCAAGGCCGCCACCCGCCTTTCCCATGGGATGGTGCTCGTCACGGGCCCCACGGGCTCGGGCAAGACGACCACGCTTTACAGCATGCTCCGGTGCATCGACACCGAATCCAAAAAGGTGATCACCCTGGAAGATCCGATCGAATACAATCTAGCCGGCATTTCCCAAAGCCAAGTGGAGGAGGAAAAGGGCTACACTTTCGCGTCTGGGCTCCGTTCCATCCTCCGCCAGGATCCCGACGTGATCATGGTCGGTGAAATCCGCGACACCGAGACCGCCGAGACCGCGGTGCAGGCCTCCCTGACGGGCCATTTGGTGTTTTCCACGCTCCACACCAATTCCGCCATCGAATCCATTCCACGTCTCCTGAACATGGGGGTGAAGAGTTATGTTCTGGCGCCCGCGCTCGACCTGATCGTGGCCCAGCGCCTGGTCCGCAAGCTTTGCCCCTCCTGTGCCGCGCCGTCGCCGATCACCGAAACCGAGAAAAAACAGATCACCGAGGTCTTGGAGCCCCTCAAACAGCGGGGGATCGAAACGCCAGCCCTTCCAACCGAACTCCGCCACCCCAAAGGCTGCCCCATTTGCTCGGACACCGGATTCAAAGGCCAAGTGGCGGTCGCCGAGGTTTTGCTTTTCGACCAGGCGCTTCGCGACCTCATTTTGGCGAACGCCCCCATGCCCGACATCTACAATCACATCGAAAAGAACCTGAAAATGACCAGCGTCCGCGAGGACGGAATCCTGAAAGTCGTCCGCGGGCTGACCACGCTTGAGGAGGTGGATCGAGTTGCCAGGTAGAAAACCTAATGGAGGACCTGTTGAGGACCCAGTTGAGGATCGATGGAAGGCCGATTGTTTGACGATTGGATTTTTAACCTACAATCAGATCCTCTTTCGCGTACAGCGAAAAGGTCCTCAATCAGGTCCTCGATCAGGTCCCCGATTAAGTCTCCAATTAGGAATTATAGGTGCGGTGCCGGCGGAATCGGATTGCCCGTTCTATGATTTTGGGGTAGCGGCGTTGGGGCAGGGGAGCCTTGCACGGGCACGGCCGCGGGCTTGGGGGCCTCGAACAGGTTCAGCGGGATCTTCGGCTCGTTTTCGGTGCCGGCCGCGGCCTCGGTGGCCAATTCCCTGGTCAGCGGGGCTTTCGGTTCGGGCACTTCGCCTTTTTTCAAGGTGTCCATGGTCTTCAGGAATGCGCGGTCGTTTTCGTCCAGCTTGAGCGTGCGGATCGGGAAGGGGATCGAGATTCCCGCCTTGTCGAACGCCTTTTTGATGCGGTTCGCCAAATTGGAACGGACCACCAGGAAGGGCTTGGTTGTCTCGACCCAGAACCAAACCTTGATCACAATCGAGCTGTCGCCAAACTGGTCGACCAGAATCGAAGGCTCGGGCTTGATGGCGATGTCCGCGTCCTTGGCAATCACCCCGCGGATCAAACTGGTGGCCAAGGGCAAGTCGGTGTTGTAGGCCACCCCCACGAGCAGCTCGAACCGCCTGAAAGGATTGGCGGAATAGCTGGTCCAGACCGAACTGAGCATGGTCTGGTTCGGGATGGTGACCATGGGGCCGTCGAGTTGTTGGATGACCGTGGTGCGCATGTCGATGCTCACGATGCGGCCCATGAATCCGTTGATGTCGACCAGATCGCCGATGCGGATTCGGTTCTGCGCGAGCATCATCACGCTGGAGATGAAGTTCTCAATGAAGGATTTGAGCGCAAAGCCGATTCCAAGGGACGCCGCTCCAATGACCGCGGTGAAGTTGAGGCCGTTGATGGCCAAGGCGATCACGATTCCAACGAGCATGATGCCCATTTTGGTCATGCGCTCGACCAAGATCAGCGCGTTTTCCTGGACTTCCTCCCCCTTGGCCCGGATCATGGCGTCCCGAGCCCCCGTGCTCGCCATTTTCGCCAAAATCGCGGAACCGATCACAATGACGATGCCGACGATCCACAGGTCGATGTGGCTGAATACAAAGCTGGAGAATTTTGAAAGGGTTTTAATGCCTCCCTCTCCCCCCAGAAGGTCGGTATCCGATGCCGCCGCAGCCGTAGGCGCCGTGGCCGCGTACGCCCTTGGAATCCAGTCGAGTAACATCATCCGTTTGAGAATTAAATCCCTATATTATAGCAAAAATTGACATTAAACTCAAGTGCTCAAGTGAAGAACTCAAAAGTGATAAGTGATAGAAGTGATAAGTGACAAGTGTTAAAAAATTTAAAAATGTCATTTCGACCCTGAGCAAGGTCGAAGGGAATGAATGAATAAATTAATTGTTCATGTATAAATTATTTATACATTAAAATACCCCATTAATTTATTGTCTTAATAAGTGCCGGATTCAGCACTTATCACTCTGTCACTTATCACTTATCACTTATCACGCTGTATTATTTTCCCACGACGGCTTTGATCCGTCGCACGCCGGCGCTCGAGGCCTCTTCTTTCAAAATTTTGAAGCTTTTAAGTTGGCCGGTGTGCTCCACGTGGGGGCCGCCGCAGATTTCCTTGGACCAGCCTTCGATGGTGTAGACTTTCACCTGGTCGCCGTACTTGGCATTGAACAGGCCCATGGCCCCCTGCGTCTTGGCCTCATCGGGTGTCATGGTTTCGCAGGTCACCTTGGCGTCGGCCGCGATGGCGTCGTTCACGAATTGCTCGACCTCTTTCAATTGCTCGGGAGTCAGTTTATCGGGGTTCGCGAAATCGAACCGCAATCGTTCCGCCGTGATGTTGGAGCCCTTTTGCGTGGCGTGGGGACCCAGAATCTTGCGCAGGGCGGCGTGAAGCAGGTGGGTGGCGGTGTGAAGCTTGGTGGTCTCCTCGGAATGATCCTGCAGACCGCCCTTGAACTTCTGTTCGGCGCCGGCGCGGGATTTGTCCTGATGCTCCTTGAACGAGGCCTCAAAACCCGCCTTGTCCACGACCAGGCTTTTCTCTTTCGCCAACTCCTCGGTCATCTCGATGGGGAAGCCGTAAGTGTCGTACAAATGGAAGGCATCGATGCCCGTGATCTTTCCGGTCGTGAGCGTCTGGATCAGTTTTTCGAATTCCTGGAGGCCATGCCCCAATGTCTTGCGGAACCGCTCCTCCTCGGCGCGGAACGCCTCGAGGATTTTCGCCTCGTGTTGGCCCAGTTCGGGATAGGCATCCGAGAACATATGAACCACCTTTTTGGCGATGACGGCCGTGAAATCCTCGTTGATGTTGAGCGCCTTGCCGTGGCGGATCGCCCGGCGGATCAGGCGGCGCATCACATAGCCCTGATCCACGTTGCTGGGCAACACGCCGTCGGCCGCCATAAACACCCCGGCGCGCAAATGGTCGGCGATGATGCGATACGAATCCTTTTTTTCGGAATAGGGGATCGAAGTCAGGGTCGCGATCTTTTCCAGGATCGGCGTGAACAAATCCGTCTCGTAGATCGATTTCACCCCCTGCATCACCGCGGCCACGCGCTCCAGACCCATGCCCGTGTCCACGTTTTTCTGTTTCAGGGGCTCGAATTTGCCCTCCATGGTCTTGCTGTATTGCATGAACACATCGTTCCAGATCTCGACCCAGTTTTTCTCGTCGTTCCCGGGATTGCTTTCCACAGGCGGATCGCCAGCGCCCACCCAGTAGAACATCTCGGTGTCCGGTCCGCAAGGACCGCTTTGGCCCGCGGGTCCCCACCAGTTGTTTTTTTTAGGGAGAAAAACGATTTTTTTGTCCGGGATGACGAGTTTTTTACATACATACGAAGCATAGGAAACCAGGGGGGCGTCGGCATCGCCCTTGAAGGCGGAAACCGCCAGTTTCCCAACGGGAATCCCAAGCCATTTTTTGGAAGTCAGGAACTCAAAACTCCATTCGATGGCCTCCTGCTTGAAATAGTCGCCGAGCGACCAGTTGCCCAGCATCTCGAAAAACGTGAGATGGGTCTCGTCGCCGACTTCGTCGATGTCATCGGTGCGGACGCATTTCTGCGCGTTGGCCAGGCGCTTGCCCAGCGGATGGGGCTGGCCGAGCAGGAACGGGACCAGCGGGTGCATGCCGGCGGTGGTGAACAGCACGGTCGGACGCGGACGGCAGGATCGCGTGTCCTTTTTCCCTGAAAAATTCAAGATACTTTCGGCGGATTTCTTTCGCTAACATCGGATGAATTTTAAATTTTAAATTTTAAATTTTCAAACTCGGATTCAAACGCGAAGTTATTGTATAGTTTCGCCCCTTTTGAGACAAGCAGAGATCATTATTTTTTACTTATCACTTTTATCACTTATCACGTATCACTTTTGAGTTAGCAGCACTTGGGCACCTACGGACTTGAGCATGGAGGCGCTTTGGCACCGCAGTAGATAAAAATAAACGGTTACCGTAATTCCCTTCCGTGCATTGG
>CAZURX010000088.1:0-5664 GCA_964623015.1 uncultured Candidatus Peribacteria bacterium | reverse complement strand
CGCAAAACCTCCGCCCGCCGGGCCAGGGTTCCCGCGCGATCCACCGTCCACATAAACCTCCACGGTTTTGGCATGGGCCAGCTTGTAGTCGGCCAATCCTTTCTTGATCGACTCCTCGATAAAACGGCCCTGCTCCGCCTTGGGGATGGCGAGGTCGAGGGCCTTTTGGATTGTGGAAGATATTTGCATGTCTTTTTAATCTAATCCGATTTCGGATTGTGGCTGGAATAGTGGCTTGAATCGTGGATATCACAACGATGTCATTGCCACGATCCTAGCCACGATCCTAGCCACAATTCTGTCTACTATTCGATGTTCTCTTCCGCCGGTTTCACGCCGAGCAAAAACGGGCTCTTGGTCACGGAATGGCCAATGATTGTCTGCATGAAGGCGCGGGTCACGGTGATGGCCGTGAACATGGAGATCAGCACGCCGATGGAAAGCATGAGGGCGAAACCTCGGATGATGGAGTTGCCGAAGAACCAAAGGATCGCGCAGGTGATAAGGGAAGAAACGTTAGAGTCGCGGATAGAGGACCAGGCGCGCTCGAAGCCCGCGACCATGGCCGCGGAGAAGTTCTTGCCGGATTTCAGTTCTTCGCGAGAACGCTCGAAGATCAGGATGTTCGCATCCACGGCCATGCCGATGGAAAGGATGATGCCGGCAATGCCAGCCAAAGTCATCACAATGCCTGTGGTCTTGATGACAAAAAGGATGATAATGGAATAGATGCCAAGGGCGATCACGGCAAAGGCTCCCATCAGCCGATAGTAGCCGAGCATGAATAGCGCCAGGATGAGAAGGCCGACAAGACCGGCAAAAATGGAGACTTTGAGCGCGTTCTCGCCAAGCGTGGCACTGATGGTGTATTGGCCCGAGAGCACAACCGGGGCGTCGATGGCGCCGGTATTCAGGTCGTTGGCCAGTTTCAGGGCCTCCTTGATGGAGTAATTGCCCGTGATCACGGCGTTGCCGCCAGAAATTTTGGAGTTCACACGCGGGGCGGAGATCAAATCGCCACCCACGAAGATGGCCAAAGGTTTGTTTACCAGTCGTTCGGTCAAGGCCTCAAACAGGTCGGCGCCTTCGCTGTCGAACTGGATGTTCACTTGGGGGCTGCCGAGGTCGCTGTAGGAAACGGACGCTCGCTTGAAATGGGAGCCGTCCAAGCCTGTGGATTTCCAGGGGTCTGGTGTGAGGTCGAAGAACAACTCGTTGAAGGTGTATTCGTCTTCCTGCACGGTCTTTTGGAAGTTCTTGGTTTCCCCAATAGCCTTTTCCAGTTGTTTGCGGTTGTCGGCGTTGTTTTCCATACGGAGGAGTTGGGCATCCACGGAGGCGTCTCCGGATTTCTTGTCCACCAATTGGATGATGTGGAATCCGAATTCGGTTTCGACCACGTCGGAAATATCGCCGATGGCCATGGAGAATGCGGCGCTCTCAAAGGCTTTGGTCATGGTTCCTCGGCCGAAGAAGCCCAAGTCGCCGGAATTGGCGGCGGCGGAAGGATCGTCTGATTTTTCCTTGGCGAGCACCGCGAATTGGGCGGGGTTGGCCTTTGCCTCTTTCAGGATTTTCTCGGCTTCGGCCTTGGCCTGTTCCTTGGTGCGGGTCACTTTGGCGTCGGCACGGGTGGCGCCCTTGTAGGCGACCAAAATGTGGCTGGCGCGTCGTTGTTCGTCGCCGGAGGATTTTCTAGTCACTTTGTATACGCGCAGTTCGTTGCCGACTGTCAGAACCGAGGTGTAGTCGCCTTCCGCGGTATCGAACACTTGGTCCCGCTCTGCGGGATCGAAATCCGCTTTCTTCTTGTCTGTTTGGGTCTCGAGGGTCTTGCCCAAATCGGCCGCGACCTGGTCAAACGTTTTGGGGTCTTTCAGCGTGTGGTCTTTGTTTTCCACACTCACCCGTTGCACGATGTACAAGCCCTTTTTCTCGGTGATCTGGTTGTTGGAATCGATCAGGTATCCATCGGTTCCCTCAAGCACCGCGTTGTTGACCTGTCCGTCCTTCAGCTTGGGGAGAATGGTCTTGTAGCGGTCCTGGAGCTCCGAGGACCAGGCGGTCTGGTTTTGTCGATAGTCGATCTTCTTGTCCACGGTTTTTAAATTGTTCGCGATTTGGTCGAAATTGGCCAAGGGGTTTATAGCTTTTTTCAAGGCGTCATTTGCGGCGTCTTTGACTTTTTGGGCCTCGTTGGGATCCTGCTCCAGTTTCTGTTCTTTGAATTCCAGCTGGATGGTTTTGCCCACAATGGCCTTGGCCTCGTCAATGTCCTTGATGCCGGCCAGCTCCACGATGATGTGCTGTTCGCCCGCCACATTTGAAATGTAGATTTGGGGTTCGGAGACTCCAAGGCCGTTCACGCGACGCTCAATGGTGTTGCGCACGCCTTCCACGAGATCCGTGATTCGTACGTCGTTTTTTGAATCGCTGTCGCTGTTTAATTCCTCGGCCTTTCGAAGGTCAATTCTGTAATCCAATTGGGTGCCGCCTTGCAGGTCGAGCCCCAAGGTGATCTTGGGTTTTGTGAAAAAGTGAAAGAACCAATTGTCCGGCCATGAGGCTTTCAGGGAATTGGGCATGGAGACCAGCCCCATGAGGACGCTAACGGCAATGATGGCGACGAGGCCTTTCGAAACGCGAGAGTACATACAAGTGAAATTAATTAAATAGTGACGAGTGCCCGGTGTTTAGGATTTAGTGGGCTCACTACTCCCTAAACAAGGTATAAAAAATACAGGCGGAAACAGTTTAACGCAAATCAAAAATGGGGGCAATTAAACTTTGATTACGATGATCACGGTGATTTTTATGATTGAATTTGGAAATTTGGTTACGGAGATCCGACTTCACCATTAATCCCTTTTTGGCTATTTTTTATCAACGCTACGAACCCTGATGTTTGAATCGAATATCCAAGAAGCCGTGCAAACGTTTGCCCGGCTTCTTTTGTTGAGAGAGTGAGGGGGTGTCTTACAGCGATCCGTCGCTGTTGTAGCGGATGAGGCCGAAATCACCATTCGAAGAATCGGTCGCCGCGACCAAGATGTAGCCGGCATTGGGGCCAGAGGGGTAAATGGCGATTCCCCAGGCCTCAACATCCGAGGATGTGCCAATCGTGTCGATGGCCAAGCCGTCTCCGCTAAACGTGTTGTCTAGAGCGCCTGACGAAGTGAACCGGGCGACAGTGGAATAATAATAGGAGTCCGTTACGTCGGTGGTATAGCCTGCCACGTAGATTCGGTTGCTCGAATCGATGGCGACATCATCGGCGTTGTTATCTCCTGGATTGGCGAAGGCGGGCGAAATGGCGATGCCGTCGGAATCGAAAGAGGTATCCAAGGAGCCATCGGTGTTGTAGCGCACCACAGCATAGCGGTAATCATACTCATGAGCGTCTGGATCCACATTGATCAAGCCCGCCATCACGATCTTGCCGTTGCTGTCGATGGCCATGGCGTTGCCGCGATCCTCCTTGCCGCCGCCAGGGGCGGTGGTTACCTTGCCATCATCGCTGAATGAGGTATCTAAATTGCCGCTGGAAGTCAACCGCGCGACCGCGAACACATGCGGGGTACCGTCGCGCTCGCCACCCACCACAATGTTCCCGCTGCCATCGATGACCACGCCGCCGCGGGGATAGTCATCGCCTCCCATGTCCACAACAGCGATGCCATCGCCGCCGCCGAAAGAGGTATCCAGCTGGCCAGTGGAGTCATAGCGGGCAATGGCGAAGTCGCTCGAGCCGTAAGGGCCAACGGAACCCGCCGCCACGATATTTCCGTTAGAGTCGATGGTGACACCTAAAATGGTGCTAGTGGACCCCAAATTTGTCGTCACCTTTCCGTTGCCCGGATAGCCCGGCATGGCGACATCGCCATCAAAATCGGTGTCAAGAGAGCCATCGGCGTTGTAGCGAATCATGGCGAAATCGTAGGTGGAACCGTTATTGCTGTAGCCCGCGGCCACAATCTTGCCACTGTTGGACCCGCTGGTATAAACGGCTACATCCATCGCCATGTCATCCCTTCCGGACCTGACATCCGTGATCAGGTAACCATTCGGCGACGCAAAGCCCGTTGTGTCCAAAGTGCCATTGGTGTTGTAGCGGGCAATGGCGAAGTCGTTAGCGGATCCTGTGAAGCTGCCTCCAACCACCACAGCCTTTCCGTCTGCATCGATGGCCACCGATTGAACACTTTCCGAGTAGCCTAAGTCTGTTGTGATTGAGAAGGTTGTGCCCGCTACCTCGCCCACGCACGTGTCGCCCGCCGCCGCCGCCAGGGTGTTCGTCCCCGAGTAGGTGCCGGCCGTCTGGGGGTTCGGCATCAGGAGCTTCCAGTAGAGGCTTATGTCCGAGCCCGACCCCGAGGCGTGGGTGTCCCTCACCGCGATGTCGCGGTCCGCGCAGCCTTCGGCCGCGGTGGTCGCGCCCGCCGCGCTCTCCACCAGCGTGTTGCCGTCGGCGTACGTGAAGTCTAGCGTGGTGTTGTGCCACTTCTGCTGCTCCAGGGGGATGGTTCCGCCTCCGCCCTGCCTCGCCATGTCCGTGCCCTGGATGAGCACGTCGAGCACCTGGTTCCCCACGTTCTCGATGGTGATGGCCTTTCCGTCCGACACGTCGCCGAGCGTGACCGTCCCGTAGGCGATGGCCGCCTCGGGCACGTTGATGGCCTGCACCGCGTTGGTGGCGATGGCGTTCGAGTCCGTCTGGTCGGTGACGGCCGTCCCGCCCGTGTGCGCCTCATCCGTCAGGTTGGCGTGCAGCCTCCAGTTCGAGGAGTAGTTCGCGTTGTGCCACACCGTGAAGGCGCAGGTCGCCTGGCAGTTCGTGTCGGTCCCGTTCGAGCAGTTCACAGAGGCGGTCCCCGATGTGGTGTCGAGGGGGCAGCTTACCCCCGGCCAGCAGTCGTTCTCGTCCGCGGCGCAGGTGCCCGAGGCGAGGTCCACCGCGTCGTCGTCGTACAGGACCCCCGTCACCGACACGATGTCGTTGTCCCCGTTGTCGTCCCTCACGGTCACGGAGTAGCTCTTCGCCGTGGAGTCGCCCGCCGCCAGCGTGATGCCGTCCACCGTGTAGTCCGAGGACTGGACGATGTAGGGCGCCGTGTCGGTCACCGGGTAGGTCTGCGCGCTCGTCCCCGTCCCCTGCATCCCGTTGCTGTCCACCGTGAACACGTAGGCGTCCTTGGTGCCGTGGCTTGTCGGGACCGGCACCAGCCCGTCGATGACGCACTGGGCGCTGTCCCCGCTCCTCGCCCCCGTGATGGAGCAGAGCTCCGTCCCCCCGCACGCCCCGCCGCTGAACGAGTTGGGGGAGCACACGTGCACGTCCGCCGTGTCCGCGCCTCCGTTCGTGTCCGCGTCCGTCACCTCCGCCTGGACGCAGGCGTAGCCGGAGAGGTCATCAAGGGTGCCGTCGGAGTTGTAGCGGGCAAAGGCGAATTCTTCATTGGAGCCGGCATCGATTTCTCCTGCAGCAATAATTTTTCCATCGGATTGAACTGCAATCCCATAGGCATAATCCCAACGACTGCCCAAGTCGGTGATTGCCCTACCATCCGTGTCGAAATCGGTGTCGAGCGATCCGTCGGCGTTGAAGCGGGCTAGTGCAAAATCGGTATCAATTCCAATCTGTGTATATCCCGCCAGCACAATTTT
>CAZURX010000087.1:4382-5722 GCA_964623015.1 uncultured Candidatus Peribacteria bacterium | reverse complement strand
AAGCTGTTGATTGAGTTCTTCAACTCGATCCTCAACCAAATTGATGAGCTTGTAGTTGGGGCCGATCAGGAATTTGACCCAACCCTTCCGCTCTTTGGCTTCCTCAAGGTCGTCTTCGGCCTCCTCAAGGTCCTCTTGCTGGCTCTTGGCGATCTCACGAACCTGCGCGCCAATGCCACCATCCCGATCCGCAATGGCCAACAGCTCATGGACGGCGGTGGCCACACGGCTTCGGCGGTCAACACCCGCTCCTTTATTTTTCTTCTCCTCATTCCTTGCCTTTTCAATGCCCTTATCCTCGGCGTCCCTTTCCTTTTCAATGCCCTTATCCTCGGCGTCCCTTTCCTCGCCAAGCTCCTGGTCCTCGGCGTCCCTTTCCTCGCCAAGCTCCTGGTCCTCGGCTTTGTTGGCGTTATCCGATCGAAGGGCTTTGGAATCGACCGACGGCACCGACGGGCTACCAAAGGCGGCTTGGCCAAAAACTGGGGCGAGGCCAAAAAAGAAAATGACCAAGGCGGCAAGTGCGCCCTGCAAAAATTTATGACTTTTCATAATATTGAAATAATAAAATAAACGTACCTTAAATAAGGATACACCGAAATCGTTTTAATGCTACCTCAAAAAAAATGGGATAAGGCCATGACCACGACGCTCTCGTTGGTTTCGGTGGTGCTGAATGTGCTGAGGCTGAAACGGTTTTAGAGCTAGAACCGTGGCACCCTTGAGCGGTGCGAAAACCCGATTGGACAAAAAAAAATGACAGGATATAATAAAATCTTGTAATATCTCTCCGATGCAGATGAGCTCCGTTGACACCGGCAAAAAAACGCGGGAGGTCTGGGCAATCTCACTGGACACAGTAAGGGATGAAAAGGAAATCAGGGAAATGGAATTGTCCCGTTGCCAGCTGTTGGTCAATTTTAGGGGAAGGTATTTTAAGTTGTTCGGGTTGATAGGCGAAAATCCTGTGGCTTTCAAAAACAAGGAGCTTAGTCACCTTTTAAAAGTAATAATTTCGGAAAATTCAAAAGAGAGAAAACGGATTGAGGTGCTTGAAATCCTTAAAGGTTCCGAGCAGGCCTAGGCCATCCACCCCAAATAACAGAAAAGGAGGCCGATCAGCAGTCCGAAACCGCCCCACCAGGCCTGGATGTTAACCTTTTTGATAAACCGGACTGTCATTCGGCCCGACCAACCAGGGAACAAAAGGAAAATGACGCTTTTGGCGAGCGCAATCCAGCCAAAAAGGGTGATCAAAATAGGCCACCCGTGCCACACATTGTGCTTGAGCACCCAAATGAAAAACACGGGGAGGCCAATAAAGGTGAGGAGATACATGG
>CAZURX010000087.1:0-4372 GCA_964623015.1 uncultured Candidatus Peribacteria bacterium | reverse complement strand
CCCAGCCACGATGTAGACCAAACCGATGATCTTGGCTAAAAAAATCGAAAGTGCCATTTTAAAAATGGATTAAGGGTTAAAGTATTCAATGGGACCTTGGGCATCAGGCCACCACCCACCCGAAATACGCCAGCACTATTCCCAGTACAAAGGCGAATGCGCCCCACAGCGGAATGAAGGCGGTGTGTTTGGTGACAGCCTTGGTGATGCGGACCATGAATCCAGGAAAAAGAAGAAGGGTCAGTCCCTTGAGGGTGGCGATAACGCCAAACAAGGTCACAAGAATCGGCCATCCTTTCCAAATCCAATGGGTGTTGAGGATCAAAAAGCCGACCACCAGCGCCGCCGCCCCACCCATATAGACAGTGCCGGCTTCGGTCATCATCTTGTTGAGCGCCTTGCGGTAATAGGAAGGGCTAAAAATCAAGCCAAGCCCGACCGTAACCAAAAGGACCGCGTAAATTTGGGCGATGAGAATGGAAAGTTCCATATTTTTTTGGGTTAATTTGTATTCACCTCTGCTTAAATATATTTGAATAATACGCCGAAGCTTTTATTTGACCCTGTATGGCCAAAATGAAATTATTTAAGCTACGGTGAATTATATAAATTTTAAAAGCGAAGGTGTATATTTTGGGTAGGGACTCTTTAATCTAATTGTCGGAGATTAGTCCAAAAATTGCAACCTTTGTTACTTTTTTCCAAAAGCTTCGTATTGCTTAGTGGGTGATGAACCGCCAGCCAGCAAGGACCCAGCGGCCCGGCGGGACACGCACCCAATCACCACCCATTCACCCATGGAATCCGAGATCATCGCCCAATGCCAACAGGGCGACTTGTCGCAATTCGGCCGCCTGTACGATGAATACGTCCGCAAGGTCTACCAGTTCATCTGGTTCAAAACCCATCACCGCGAAACCGCGGAAGACCTGACAAGCGTCGTGTTCCTGAAGGCGCTGGAAAACATCAATTCGATTGATGCGAAAAAAGCCCCCTTCAAGGCCTGGCTGTTCAGCGTCGCCCGCAACACGGTCATCGACCATTACCGAAGCCACCACGAAACCGTGAATCTAGAGGATGCGTGGGAGGTGAAGGACAAGCGGGATGTGGCGCGCGACGTGGGGATGGAACTGACCATCCAGTCGGTCCAAAAATATATGGAAAAACTGAAACCCGACCAGCGCGAAATCGTTTTGCTCCGGGTCTGGGGCGACCACAGCTTCAAGGAAATCGCCGAGATCACGGGCAAGTCCGAGGCCGCGACCAAGATGATGTTCAAGCGGACGATCGATGTGTTGCGCGACGACTTCGGCCTCCTCGCCATCGCCCTAATATTGATCCGTTAACACTTAATAACAATGAACAAGAATATCCAAACCATCCTCAGGGATCTTTATTCCATGGATCCGGAACTGAAAAAATTCGAGAAGTATCTCGTCCCCCTGCTTTCAAGGCTTGTGGAAGCCAAGCCCAACCTGAAATTGGATCAAAAGTTTGTCGAAAATCTTCGCCATCAATTGACGATGCGCGCAAATGAGCTGATGGAAGGGGCGAAGCCCGCCGAATCGCCAGCGAAGGTGGGTTGGTTTTCACAATTCTTCGCTCCGCTGATGGGCGGCACCGTGGCTTTGGCCGCCTTGATCATCGGACTGATGGTGTGGAACGGAAATCTGGTCTTTGTGCCAAAGGGACCAGCGGTCGACGGGGCGATGATCCGCTTGGCGGAAAAAAACGCTTTCGGACCATTGGGCCAACAGCCCACAGCAAAAACCGATCTGCCGACAGGGGGGTACACCAAGACGATCAAGGTGCCCAAGAAGGCCACTTCCACGAAAACAGAAGAGGCCGTGGCCCAAGAAAGCTCGGATGCCGTGGCCATGAAGGTGGAATCGGCACCGGCCGCTGAATCAGGCGCCATGGTCGTGGCCGAGGCTCCAATGCCGGTGCCGACCGCCATGGCAAGACCTCAGTCAGGTGGGGGCGGAATGGGTGGCGGGGGCATTGGGATTTCACCTGGATTCGACACCAAGTCCATGTGGATCCCTTATGTCTATAAATATATCTACAAAGGCGAAACTGTGGAACTGAGCAAGGCCACGGTCCCCGTGTACAAGCGCGTATATGAGAAACCAGATGATTCGGCTTTGGTGAAACTGCTTTCAAAATCAGGATTCGGCCTCATCGATATAGCTCGTCTAAGGGGATTGTCGCTCGAAAATGTCACCTTGTCGCAGAATTCGGACCAAGGTTACATCGTGAACATCGACTTCATTGGGAACTCCGTCTCCATCCAACCCAAATGGAACACGTGGGAAAACCCGGCTTTGGCCTGCAACGGCGACACCGATTGCATGAACAGGGCCCAAATCAAGCTGGCCGAGTATCCTGGCGACGAGGCCTTGTCGCAATGGACACGGGAATTCTTCGCGAACTATGACATCGACGGGTCCAATTACGGATCACCCGTCATCCAGAAATTCTGGGAGGAGAATCCCGAAGCCAAGATCGATGTCTTGCCCGATGAAATATATATGAGCTACCCCTTGCTGGTCGATGGTCAGCCCGTCTACGACGTTTCCGGTGCCCCCTTCGGGCTTATGGTCACCGCCAACCTGCGCTTCAAAAAGATCTCGGGCGTCAGCAACCTGATATTGCCCCTGTTCGAAAGCTCTGAATACGAGGCCGAACAGGATTTCGCCAAAGTGCTCGAATACGCGGAAGGCGGCCCGAATCCCTGGAGGCCTGAAGACGAATTCAAGACGCTCGAGGTGGA
This sequence comes from uncultured Candidatus Peribacteria bacterium, assembly GCA_964623015.1. Lineage (GTDB taxonomy): Bacteria > Patescibacteriota > Gracilibacteria > UM-FILTER-43-11 > UM-FILTER-43-11 > FEN-1329. The sequence goes on along the minus strand of CAZURX010000087.1, from coordinate 1,599 downwards.
ATTGGGCACTCCCGAGGAGGTGCTGACCTCAGTCTGGCTGCCGTCAAAGGATCCGAACCAGCCCAGCGAACAGGTCTTCGTGCCGGCACTCAAGTTCCCGATCACCAAAAAGCCCAAGGAGGAACCCTATTTCTGGCAAAAGGCGATCATCGTCCCCCTGGCAAAGGAGCTGGTCGAGCGCCTAAATGAACCCATCGGGCTTCCGATGCCTTTGACCGAGCAGGCGAAGTAATCAAACGATAAAAACCTTCCGTAGGTGCGATTCGCCAATCGCACCTACGGTATTTGTTTGAACTCATTCGCAAATCGGCCACGGATTCGAAACAATCTCCGTCCCGTAATGGACTGTAAGATAATATTTGTGGGTGGTGGTGTCCACGGCGATCCCCAAGCCAATTTCCTTGAAATATTTGTTCATGACGGAATTGTAGTGGGCCTTGTAGGCCTTGTCCTTTTCGGCCATGTAAAAGTCGAACGCCTTGCGGACTTGGCTGATCATGGAATCGGTGCAGTCGGCCTGTGAGGCAGGACAATTGTACATCTCCCACGCGATGTTTTCAGTGTGCGTGACGCCGTAGACGTTCTTGAAAACGAGTCCGAGGTTTTTGAACCACGCCGTGATTTTGGCGTAGTCGTAATAGGTGTCGCCCGGATCGCGGCGATGGTCAATGTAGCCTCGGCGCACCGCCTCCTGCGACCACACGTTGGCCGTTCGCGCCAGCTGATCGTTCATGACATAAGGGCTCAATCCTTGGTCAGCGCGGGCATCGTTATACCATTTGAGCCAAGCGGCGCGCACCCGCTTCATATCCACATTGGCCGGCACCTCGTCGCCCAACGGATAGCAGGGGTTCTGGAGATCGGACAGACTGGCCGCGGGTTGGTCGATCTTCTTTTCCAAAATCCTCCACACCATCTCGGCCATCTCGCCCCGGGTCACATCCTGTGAAAGATATTTGAAGGTGGACGGAATATAGTTTTTGGAAACCAACGTCTCAACAACCTCGCTGTACCATTCGCCTCCCTGTGGCTGGATCGTCGGAATCTCAAACGAATTGACCAAAATCTTCGATGCCTCCGCCAAATTGATCGTCTGTGCGGGCTTGAAGGTACCGTCGGGATAGCCGGAAATGATGTTGTGTTCGACCGCCTTCCTCAAATAGGGAATATACCACTGGCCCGATTCGGCATCCGAAAAGGGAACGCCCATGGGAACATAAATATCGAAACCGGAAGGGTCTTGGTTTGAGTTGTAGCCAGTGGCCGCGCCCACCACGATCTTGGTGAACTCGGCTCGGTTGATTTTGGCCTCGGGCTTGAGGGTAAGGGCCCCAAGTTCGGCGAGGCTGTCCGGCACGCGCTGCGCGGGCGGGAGCAGATCCGAGAACGCGGCGAGGATGCGCCCGGCGACGGAGATGTCCCGTGTTTCCACCGCGATCCCCGAGTGCTTGGTGAAGGCCTGGATGATCGGCAGCAGCGAGTAGGTGGCGAGCGCGGGAGCCTCGTCGGTCTTCGTGTAGATGATGGTGGGCGTGGCGGACATGATGATGGGCAAAAAGCCGGCGGTCACTCTGCCAGCGTCCGGGCGCGCACCACAAG
>CAZURX010000086.1:0-5760 GCA_964623015.1 uncultured Candidatus Peribacteria bacterium | reverse complement strand
GTCCTCAATCGGAATTATTTTTTTGGCTTGAAGGCATCGGCTCCGTACAACACATCCTCAAGGACGGTCTTGTACTGGAACAGCTCTTTTTCCGTGAACCAGATGGCCACCTCGCTTTCGCCCTCTTCAACGGTGCCGGACGCATGGATCAAATTCCGAAGCGGGCGATCCTGAGAATTGGACAGAGCGTAGGTATCCGGCGAAAGATCTCCGCGAATGGTTCCCGGGGCCGAACTCATGGGCTCGGTGGCGCCAACCATCTTGCGGACCAACGCCACACACTCCTGGCCCTCAAGCACCATGGCCACCACGGGACCGGACAACAAAAAATCGACCAACCCCTTCTTGATGTAGGCGCCGTATTCCGTGTGGCTGGTAAAAGGAAATTTCTCGCCCTTGGCGTCGAATTTGGCCTTGGCCTTGTCAAAAACGCCCTTCATCCATTCTTCGGTCAAAGCATAGTGGCGGTCCACCTGCGACCGCTCCGCCTGCACCATCTTCATGCCCACAATTTTAAGACCGACTCGCTCGAAGCGGGAAATGATTTCTCCGACTTGGCCGCGGACCACGCCGTCGGGCTTAACAAGTACAAGTGATTGTTCCATAAAATTAAGATGATTAAGATTATTAGGATTATTACGATGATTAGGATACTGAAAACTTGGAAACTTGAAAACTTTTTTATAGCCTACGATTTGTCTGAGCTTAAATTTTCAAGTTTTGAGCTCAGTTTTCAAATTTTCAATAGTGTAGCAACTTTTCGAAATGCGCGGGATCCTCAAACGGACCGATGAGGGCCAGGCGGAACTTTTCTTCCTGAAACAGCTCGCGGGCCAAGCGCAACACATCGTCGGCCGTGACCGCGTCGATCTTTTTCAGAATGGCGTCGACCGACTCGATCTTGGGATACAAGAGCGCCTGCTTGCCCATAAGATGCGCGTATTCCTCGCTGTCCTCCAATCGCAAAATGATCTTCCCCTTCATGAACTCCTTGGCCTTGGTGAGCTCGGCCTCGTCCACCTTGGTCTCGGTGACCTTTTGGTACTCCTCCAAGATGGCGCCGATGGCCAGATCGACCCGCTTGAGGTCCACACCGGCCGAAGTCGAAATCACGCCCGTGTCGGAATAGTCGTCGGTGTTAGTGCGGATGTAATACGAAAGCACCTTGGCCTCGCGCAAGTTCATGAACATCCGGGAGCTCATGTTGCCGCCCAGGATGACACTGAGGATCTTCTCCACATACTCATCCTTGTGCAGGGCGGGCAACGCCTCGACACCCAAAATCAGATGCCCCTGCTCGGTCTTTTTGTTCTGGAGCCTCACCTTGCCCGCGGGGGCCATGCGCACGTAAGGCGCGGCGCTGAATTTCTTCTTCTCATCGCCGAACGGAAAATATTTGGCGACCAAATCCGCCACCTCCTTTTCCGTGACCGCGCCGGCCACGCTGATCACCGTGTTGTCCGCGGTGTAGAGGGAATTTTTGTACTCGAGGATCTGGTCCCGCGTCACGCTCTTGATCACGGACATTTCGCCGATCTGGTCCCAGCCCATGGGCTGGTCACCAAAAATCAAGCGCTCGAAATCCCAGCCCACCTGATACATGGGGGTGTCCTGGTACATGTTGTATTCCTCCAGGATCACGCCGCGCTCCTTGTCGATCTCGGTCGGAACAAACGTGGCGTTCAGCATCATGTCGCCAATCACATCGAAGGCGACCTCTTTTTGATGCGAGGCCAGCTTCACATAGTAGCCCGCGTATTCCTTCCCTGTGAAGGCGTTGAAGTCGCCGCCCACGGCATCGATCGCGGCCGCCACCTCGCCGGCATTCTTGTACCGCTTGGCGCCCTTGAAAAACAAATGCTCGAGAAAGTGCGAGATGCCGCTGATCGATTTATTCTCGAATCGGGAGCCCGCGCCCGCGAGCACGAGGACCGTGACGGACTGTGTGCCCTCAAGCGGAGTGACCACGATGCGGAGACCATTGGGGAGGGTTGTGAGCTTATGCATGAATAATCAATTACAAATTACAAAATTACGAGTTCACGATAGCGTACAAAAAGATTATCTGAAACAAGGCCCGTATACAAGGCTCTTCTTACCAAAAATGCTTATTTTGAATATCAAAATCAAACTGTCAATCCAAATTCTCATGTATTTGAATGCGCTTTGTTTTCCGCATCATTGAACCATTTTCTTGTTCAATTTGTTACATTAAAAATGGGCTGTAACAATCTGAACACATTTTTTGTTATTGACCAAAAAATGTATACAAACTAAATTGTTGATGTAAGCCAAAAAACAAAAAAACAAAAAACAATCAAAAAATGATTCTGAACACAAGAGTGATACAGCCTTGGCTCGAAACCAATACCCTCGGAAACCCCGAAAGCCATGACTGATTTTTTGCATACCCCCGTACTGCTTTCTGAATCACTTGATCTTTTAAATCTTCGAAAGGGAATAAAAGTGGTGGATTGCACGTTGGGCCTTGGCGGCCACAGCGAGGAAATCCTCAAGCGCATAGGCCCCAAAGGAAAGCTTCTGGCCTTTGACCAGGACGAGACAAACCTCAAGCGGTCGAAAGCCCGGCTCAAGAAATACGCCAAGCAGATCACCTTCGTTCATTCAAACTTCGAGAATCTGAAACTCGAAATTAGTAACTCGAAATTTGGGGCTCCAGACGCAATCCTGATGGATCTCGGCCTCTCCTCCCCCCACGTGGATGACGCAAGCCGCGGGTTTTCGTTCCACAAGGCCGGCCCGCTGGACATGCGCTTCGACCGAGGCCAAAAGCTGACCGCCGAATGGATCGTGAACAGCTATCCGGAGGAAAAGCTTGCCAACGTGATTTTCGAATACGGCGAAGAGCGCCGTTCACGCCACATCGCCAAGAAGATCGTGCATCGCCGAAAGGAGAAACGATTCACCGACACCTTGGACTTGGCCAGCTTCCTCGTGAGCATTTTGGGCTGGAAGGAAAAGAACCACCCCGCCACGCGCGTGTTCCAGGCGCTTCGCATCGCCGTGAACCGGGAGCTTGAAACTTTGGAAGCCACGCTCCACCAAGCCATCGACGCGCTCGCCCCCAAGGGGCGAATCGCCGTGATCGCCTACCATTCCCTCGAAGATCGCATCGTGAAAAACGTTTTCAGGTACTACACCCAAGAATGTATATGCCCAAAATATCTACCCGTCTGTCAATGCAATTTTAAGAAAAAACTTTATCTTTTAACGAAAAAACCTATAATACCCTCGGACTCTGAGGTACAGAGCAATCCGAGGGCACGCAGCGCCAAGCTGCGGGGTGCCGAGCGGATATGATCAACCTCATCAATCCAATACAAACACACAAGTCTATGGCAGCCGCGCTGACCATCGACTATAACCCCAACTTCAAGTTGCGCAGCAAACCGTTATCTCACAAAGTAGAGGTCGGCATCAATGCCTTATTGTTCGTGATCATCACCTTGGTCACCCTCATCAGTTTGGCCTATTTGGCAAACGCCAACCACAACGCCACCAAGGGATACGCCCTGAAGAGCCTCGAGCTCAAACGCTCCAATTTGCTCACCGAAAATGAAGTCTGGGACATGGAAATCGCGAAGGTGCAGGCGCTCGAGAGCATCCAAAACGACCCCAAGATCCAAAAGATGGTGAAGGCCAACGAGCCGATGTATATAAGGGGAGATACCGCGATCGCTGCGAAATAACCGTTTCACTTAAAACCAATGCCGTTTATTCTTTCGGTTTTTTTCAAATACCCCGCCTTCCTAAATCCGAAATCCTAAATGCCGAAAACCTAAACAAAGCCTAAATTCCAATACCCAGAAAACAGACCAACTAAACAAAGCCCACTCATGATCAAAATTTAAATGGCTTGGTTTGTATTTTGTAATTTGGACTTTGGATATTAGACTCTGTTTAGAATTTAGTGCCTAGGATTTAGACTTTATGGATTTAAGTTGGGTTGAAATCTCGAAATCGGCGCTCGTCCACAACCTGAAGGAATTCCGGCGACTCATCGGACCGAATGTCGTCTTGGCGCCGGCCGTGAAGGCCAATGCCTACGGCCATGGGCTTGTGGATTGCGGAAAGATCATGGCCGACCACGGAGCGGATTATTTGTGCGTGAACGCCCTGTACGAGGCCCAGGCGCTGCGAAAAGCGGGCATCAAGATCCCCATCCTCCTGATCGGCCACACTCCCCTTTCGGACTTGGCGGAAATCCCCAAGCTAAAGCTGGAGACCATTGTTTATAATTTGGAGACTGTCGAAACACTGGGCAAACTCGGACATCCGATCAATCTCCATTTGAAAATAGAGACGGGAAACAACCGCCAGGGCATCCGGCTGGAGGATTTGCCCGCCTTCACCAACTTTATCCGAAAACACCCCAACCTGACGGTGAAAGGGGTTTCCACGCACTTCGCGAATTTGGAGGACCGACTGAACCAGCACTACGCCCGCTTCCAGCTCAAAAACTTCGAGCAGGCGATCCATCTGCTGGAACACAGCGGGATGGCGCCCCACTACCGCCACTGCGCAGCCACGGCCGGCATCGTGGCTTTGCCCGAGGCCCATTTCAACTTTGCCCGCCTGGGAATCGGCGGGTACGGCCTGTGGCCAAGCCCCAAGACACAGGTGGCTGCCGAGCGTCTGGGGCTCAAGATGGAGCTCAAGCCCGCACTGACATGGAAGACCATTGTGGCGCAGGTGAAACCCATTAAAAAAGGCGACCTGGTCGGCTACGGATGCACGCACGAGATGAAGCGGGACGGAAAGATCGCGGTGCTGCCCATTGGCTACTACGATGGCTACGTGAGGGCCCTTGGCAACAAGGGAATCGTGCTCATCCGCGGCCAGCGCGCGCCCGTGATCGGCCGCGTGTGCATGAACATGATCATGGCGGATGTGACGGACATCCCGAATGTGAAGCTGGAGGATGAGGTTGTGCTGATCGGCGCGCAAGGCAAAGAGCGCATCACGGCCGAGGAGATGGCGGAAAACTCAGGGACTATCAATTATGAGGTGACAACGAGGATCAATGAGAGAACTCCCCGAATACTCAAGGCTTAAGCGGTAAGGCTTAAGACACACAAAAACACCCCTGTCCGGAAACCGAAAGGGGCTTTTGATTCGCCGGGGCGTCATGGGAATCCGCAAAACGGATTGCAACCACGACGCCCCAACAACGCGAGGCGATGGAATCCCAAAGGGATCCAAAGCCTCAAAACGAACAACTTACTCGCGAACGGCGAGGAAACGAGTGCAGGGTTGCCATGTTAATGGATACCCTTGCCATTCTATGGAGAGGCGAGGGCCATCGGGGTGAATCCAGAGGACTGGCACACCTTGCACTTCTTCTTTCCGATCATAAATCAATGAGCCGGTGGCGACCAAGAAGAACTTGCGCGCCAGGCAAGGATACGTGGCATTTAGGGCGAGGAGCACCCGCAGGTCCGCCGGCCGGTATCCGTTATTTCTCATTCTAGACATGATCGATCCGCAGCCATCCCTACTGTTCTTTTGGCGGAAAAGATGAACCTCTGAAATTGGTGGATAATTGAAGTCTAAAGGAATTTTCTCGTCAGTGATGTAGCCGCTCACCCAGTGAAACTTGCCCGCAGCGATCATGTCAGCGAGCGTCACGTTTTCCATATGCACTTTGTAGGTGGTTTTCTCTGCCATAAGAAAATCTCTTTCTAGGCGCACCTTTTTCTGGCACACCGCTAGACTATTGCCGTTGCCAACCATTGGCCT
>CAZURX010000085.1:4352-5790 GCA_964623015.1 uncultured Candidatus Peribacteria bacterium | reverse complement strand
GCGGGCCTGGAGCAAAAACTGATCGAAAGGGGCTGGGCCAATGTTATGGTGCCCGCGGAACGGAGCGACTTTTTGGGCGTGAACCTGGCCAACTTCGGCGCCAAGAAGGCCGATAGGTACCTTGAAACCGAGGTGCATTACTACGCCAACGTGACCCGCGAGATTCCCGAGATCACCACCGAAGTCACCCTGCGCTACCCCGGGGAATTGAACTCGTTCAGCGACAACTACAGGGGGTATCTAAGGCTCTATCTGCCCAGCGCGTCCGATGTGACCAGCTCGCCTGTTGATAGTGACATCGGCTTGGAGGATCCGTTCCGCGTAATCGGATCCAAGATCGTGCTCCCCGCGGGCAGCAAAATCACCCTCACCTATATATACACCCTTCCGCGAACGACCTTTTTGCCTGACCAATTCAACCTTCGTTTGGCCAAGCAGCCGGGGGCCGATGCCCTCTACCATGTCACCGTGGAGGCAGCCGAGGGAAAGGGGGGCGAGGGTGCCGGATTCCGCTCTCGGGAGAATCGGGCAACCTTTGAAGGTCGGCTGGAAAACGACAGGGATCTGGAAATCCGCTGGAGGGCCGAAAAATCGCCGCCATATCCCATTGAGCAGGAATTCGACGACCTGACCCACATCAAGATCATTTGGAACAAGCCGCTGGACCCCACGCTTGCGTCCACGGACACCAATTACACGGTGAAGGATCTGGACAAGACCAGCCCGACCACGGATGCAGTGACGGTCGCCAAGGCCGAGCTTTCGGAACCCAACATCGTGATGCTGGAGCTAGCGGGCGTGACCGAGCAAAGCTTGGAGGCGTATTCGATCGAAATGAAGGACATCAAAGATCTGTCGGGCGACATCATCTTGCCCAACCCCAAGACCATCACGGCGATCCAGCGCATCAAGCCCAAGCCGAAGGAAGACCTGAATTTCCATCTGGGAACCGTCCCCGCGCCCGCGACCAACCCGGTCAAGCCGTGATCCGAATGGTGGCTTGAATAGTGGAAAAAAACGACCACGATGCTAGCCACAATCCTAGCCACTCTTCGAAATATAATTTTCTTACCAATCAATTATGGTTCACCAACTCAAAGACTTCACCCACCTCATCGGCAAACTTCCAGGCCTCAGCGCGGCCCAGATCGAGGCCCACTTGGGGCTTTACGCCGGCTACGTGAAAAAGTTAAACGAGATTGTGGAAAGGCTGGTCATGGCGGACAGCTCTCTCGCCAATTATTCTTACGCTGAATACTCGGAGCTCAAGCGCCGCGAGGCTGTGGCGTTCAATGGCGCCTATTTGCATCAGATGTATTTCGAAAATTTGTCCGCAAGGCCTGGCAAAATGCCTGACAACCTTGAAAAGGTAATCAAGGGTTCCTTTGGTTCCGTCGAAAATTATTTGAAGGACCTCAAGGCCGCGGCCGCCTCGACT
>CAZURX010000085.1:0-4342 GCA_964623015.1 uncultured Candidatus Peribacteria bacterium | reverse complement strand
GGCTGGGTTCTAACGACCAAAAATAAAATCAATGGGGTCCTTCATAATTACATCCTGTTCGAGCACCACATCGGCCTGCCCGTGCATCAGGAGGTGATTTTGGCCCTCGATTGCTGGGAGCACGCCTTCATGATCGACTACAGCACAAAGAAGGTCGATTATCTGGAGGCTTTCCTGAAGAGTGTGGATTGGAAAGTGGTAGAGGAGAGGTTGCACAAGGCTTAAGCCCTCACCCCGTCCTCTTGCGTAGTCCCGCTTTACGCGGGCGGAGCTAGAGGGGGTGAGGGCTATCGGATTACTTTACTTCCCCTCTTATTTTCAATAAAATTGAGGGGCTATAAAAATTGCCCAATTCATGGATCCGTACAAGATTTTAGGAGTAGAAAAATCGGCGACCGAAGACGAGATCAAGAAGGCTTACCGCAAGTTGGCTTTGAAGCACCATCCAGACAGGGCGGGCGGAAAGCAGAACGAGGAAAAGTTCAAGGAAATCTCCAAGGCCTACGAGATATTAGGCGACAAGCAAAAGCGCGCCCAGTACGACCAGTTTGGCAGCGCGGGCCCCGGGTTCGCGGGCGGCGGGCAGGGATTTGGCGGCTTCGACTTCAGCAACTTCCAAAACGTCAATTTCGACTTCGGCGGAGGGTTTGGCGACATCTTCGACACCTTCTTCGGCGGAAGCGGGCGGCAGGCCAAGAAGCGCCATGGCCCCATCCGGGGAAACGACATCGAGATCGTGTTGCGCCTCACGTTCGACGAGGCGGTGTTCGGTTGCACCAAGGAAACAACCATCAGCCATTACGAGGCCTGCGAGCATTGCGGCGGCATGGGCAACGAGCCGGGCAGCAAGGTGGTCACCTGCACCTCGTGCAACGGCACGGGCCAGCACATCCGCGTCCAGCGCACGCCGCTGGGATCCATCCAGACCGCCGCGACCTGCGAAACCTGCGACGGAGCGGGGCAGGTTCCGGAGAAAAAGTGCCGTGTCTGCAAGGGCGAGGGTCGCCAAATGAAGGAAGAGACGATCAAAATCAAGATTCCCGCCGGCATCCACGACAAGGCCGCCATAAGGTTGAGCGGAAAAGGCGAGGCGGGCCTGAAGGGCGGCCCCGCGGGCGACCTGTTCGCCCACATCAGCATTTCGGGCAGCAAGGAATTCGAGCGGGAGGGCGAAAACATCAAGACCACCCAACATATCCACCTGCTGCAGGCCGTGCTGGGCGACGAGGTAGAGGTGAAAACGATCCACGGCCCCGTTCAGCTCAAGATTCCCGCTGGCACCGAAAGCGACACGCTGTTCAAGCTAAAGGGCCACGGCGTGCCCAAGGTGAACGCGAGCACCCGCGGCGACCATTTCGTGAGGGTGATCGTGGACGTACCCAAGAACCTTGGCAAAAAAGAACGGGAACTATACAAAGAATTAGCCAAAGAAGCGGGCCTGGATATCAAGCCCCAAAATAAAGGGATTTTTGGATAAATTGCCTTTCCGATGGATTCGTCTGTATTTTTGGAATTTGGGATCTAGATTTTGGATTTTGTTTCCATTCTACGTAGCAACACTGCGAAGGATGAATAGATTCTAGTGCCTCGGATTTAGGATTTTGGGCGAATTCGTGGAAATAGGGGTAAAATAATAATTATGAGGATCCTCGTTATCGGTGACATCATCGGCTCTCCCGGCCGCCGTGCCACGAAAGAGGCGATCCGCCAGATCAAAAATGAGCAAAAGATCGACTGCGTCATTGCCAATGGCGAAAATGTGTCCCACGGGATTGGCATGACCAAAAAAAACTACGAGGAACTGCGCGAGGCGGGCATCGATTTCTTCACCTCGGGCAACCACATCCTCAGGAAGCCCGACATCTTCCCCGAGATGGAGAAAAAAGGGGCTCGGATCATCCGACCGGCCAATTTTCCCCCGGGAAACCCTGGCAGGGGGTACGAAGTTTTGAGGGTGGGAAGTAAAAAATTGCTGATCATCAACCTGATCGGGCGGGTGTTCATGCCGCACCACTACGACTGCCCGTTCCGCAAGGCCGACGAGATCCTGGAGGAATTCAAGGACGCGAAACTGGATGGCATTTTGGTCGATTTCCATGCCGAGGCCACAAGCGAAAAGGTGGCCCTGAAGCATTATTTGGACGGTCGCGTGGCCGCCCTGTGGGGCACCCACACCCATGTGCCCACGGCCGATGCCGAGATTACGGAAAAGGGCATGGCCTACATCACGGATTTGGGCATGGTGGGCCCCACCGACTCGATCATCGGGGATGCCAAGGAAAGCATCATCGAAAGTTTTCTGGTCCAAAACCACTTCAAGCTGGATGTGGCCGAGGGGCGTTGTGTTTTCAATGCCATCGTGATAGAACTGACAAGCCGAAACTCGTGCAAATCCATCACCTTTGTCCAAAAATTTTTGGACATTTAACCAATCAGGCCCCCAATAAGTAATCATTATGAAACATAACCCCTATATCCACCACAAATCTTCAAACGCACCCAAGGTTCTGGGGCTTATTATTTTGGTCGCCTTCGTTTTTGCCCTAGGATGGAACGTGGGCGCCGGACAGGTTCGCCAAAACACGGGGGCTTTCCCCACCGACCAACAAACCGGCCAAATTTCCTCGAGCGACAAGGTGGATATGCAGCTGTTTTGGGATGTGTGGAGTCTTCTGGCCAGCAAATACGTCGACCCCTCGGTTCTGGATTACAAAAATATGATCTATGGGTCGATCCGCGGGATGGTTTACTCGCTCGAGGATCCCTACACCACATTCCTTACCCCCAAGGAAAACAAGGATTTCCAGGAGAGCATGAATGGCACGCTGGAGGGCATCGGGGCCGAATTGACCCTGCGGGACGGAATGATCACGGTCGTGTCGCCCTTGAACGGGTCGCCCGCCAAACGGGCCGGCCTCCAGCCCGAGGATGTGATCTTGAAAGTGAATGGGGAGGACATCATGGATTTTTCGCTTGAACAGGTGGTCATGAAAATCCGCGGCCCCAAGGGAACCAAGGTCAAGCTGACCATCGGGCGAAAGGGGCAAGGGGAACCGTTCGACATGGAAATCGTACGGGAAACCATCAACATCAACAGTGTTGAATGGAAAATGGTGGGTGACATCGCGGACATCAAGTTAAATCAATTCGGCGGAAAGACAAAGGATGAATTCACCAAGGCAATCAGCGAAATTCTGCTTAAGAGGCCCGAAGGCATAATCCTGGACCTTCGCTACAACGGCGGAGGATATCTGGATGGCGCGGTGGACATCGCCTCTGAATTTGTGGAAAAGGGGAAGGTGGTTTCCGTCAAGAAACGAAACCCCGAGGAGGACGAAGTGATCTATGTGACGGGAAAGGCCCGCATCGCCAAGGTCCCCATGGTGGTGCTTATAAACAAGGGAAGCGCCTCGGCCTCCGAGATCGTGGCCGGCGCCATCCGCGACAATGGCCGCGGAACCATCATTGGCGAGACCAGCTTCGGCAAGGGCACGGTGCAGGAGGTGGAAAACCTGATCGACGGCTCAAGCCTGCGCATCACCATCGCCAAATGGTACACGCCCAACAACGTGAACATCAGCGAAGTGGGGATCAAGCCCGACATCGAAGTGGAGCGATCCATCGAGGACATCAAGGCCGACAAGGACCCCCAGCTGGACGCAGCGTTGGACTATCTGAAGAAGCATTAATCTGATTTCGCATCGTGGCTAGGATTGTGGCTTAAATTGTGGATTTCAAACGCCACTATTCTAGCCACGATTCCAGCCACAATTCGGATCCAATTTGATGTCAGATAAATCAACGGTGTCCCCCACCCCAACCTTTTGCCTTTCCGCCACGCCTCCATTCACCTCCAGCACATACTGAACCGATTCCGACGACTTGTAGGAGGGACAGGCGGTGTCGGGCGGGCAGGGCGGCGTGTTTTCGGAAATGGTTTTGATTTTCAGGTCCGATCCGATGAAGAGGATGTCCAAGGGGATAAGCGTGTTCTTCATCCAAAAGGAGAGAATCGAGGGCTGGTCGTACACAAACAGCATCCCGTGTCCTTCGGGCAGGCTTTGCCGATGCATGAGCCCCGTGGCCTTCTCCTCAGGTGTTCGAGCCACCTCGACCACGACCGGAATCCGGGCAGTCGGCGTCTGGATAATGACTGTCGGCCCCTTTTGGCAGGCCGTAAGGGCCAATATGGCAACAATGACAAGAGTGAGGGGAGCCAAAATCCGACCTTTTAGACATTCAAAATTCGACATTGAAAGTAATTATTCGGATAGTGGCTAGTATCGTCGCTGTTCTTTAGTTTTTCCACTATTCAAGCCACCATTCTAGCCACAATTCGGAT